>CAYGTA010000343.1:0-5429 GCA_964352605.1 uncultured bacterium
GCTTTATACAGATTTGCCAGGGGCAATCTGTCGACAATGATGCCCCTGGTGAAGTGGCTCAGCGTGCAGTTGAGGTATTAGAAGCTGCGCATAAATCTGCCAAATCAGGAAAGGTTGAAGTCATATGAAACTCTCAGCAACCTCATGGTCATTTCCAGCCTGCACGCTGCCAGAGATCAGTGGCATTTTAAAAGCCTTAGGCATAGACGCCGTTGATCTAGGTTTTTTTTATGCGTCTGATATTGGTAAGGAGAAACTCTTAACTAACCCAACCCATCTGGCATCAGAATTGAAAATACATGACATCGACTTTGCTAACCTTTATTACCTTTTTGGCTCGAGCCTGCCTGAGCGCAATCTGGCTAGCAGCAATTCTATAGAAGAAAATCTGGCTGATTTCAAAAAAGCAATGCAGTTTTGCAAAGCACTTGACATTCCCACAATTATGCTCTTGCCCGGTGTTATCAATAAAGGTCAAGGCCGCAAAGCAGCCTTGCTTCAATCAGCTGAAAATCTCAATTTACTTTTGCCTCTTGCTCAAGAAGTAGGTGTTACCCTAACAATTGAACCACATGTGCATTCCTACCTCGAGTCACCCAGTCTGGCACTTGAGCTGATCGAGCGGGTGCCTGGTCTAAAACTTACCCTTGACTACGCTCATTTCGTTTGTCTTGGCTACCGTCAAGAAGAGATTGATGCACTTGCCCCACATGCTGCGCATATTCATTTGCGGCAGGCAAGACCAGGAGTGTTGCAGTCCAAGTTAGATGAAGGCACGATAAACTTTCCAGCCTTGCTGGCGAGCTTGAATGATCAGGAGTACAGTGGCTATCTGGCGCTCGAGTACGTGCATCAGGGCTATATGAATACGCTTTACGATGATGTATTAACAGAAACGGTGCGTATGCGTGATTTGGTAAAGGCCTACTCATGAAACTTGAAGGTCAGGTTGCCGTCATAACAGGTGGAGCTGCTGGCATTGGTAAGGCTATTGCAACGAGATTAGCGCATGACGGCGCAAAAGTTGTCATTGCTGACATTAACGCAGAGCTTACTCAGACTACAGCTAGCAGTCTAAACGGTTTAGGTATTCAAACTGATGTCACAAAAAGTGAATCCGTTAATCAATTGGTGGCAAAAGTAAAAGCGGATTTGGGTCGGCTGGACATTCTGGTAAACAATGCGGGTATTCACATACAAAAACTAGCAACTGATTTAAGTGACGATGATTGGGATGCTATCCAGAATACCAATGCTCGTGGCTGTTTTTATGCTTGCCGTGCCGCTGCTAAAGTAATGATGGAGCAGGAGTCAGGTCGAATTATTAACATCATAACTAAATTAGGGGGTAATCCATTTTCTAGTGCTTATATCGCTTCAAAAAGTGCAATTTGGGGGTTAACACAATGTCTGGCTTTAGAGCTTGCACCTTATAGCATAACGGTAAATGCGATTGCGCCCGGACATATTGGTGTTGGAACTGGAATGGAAAAATGGTTCCGCGCTAAAGCCGAACTTTTAGGGCAAGATTGGCAGACTTTTGAAACAAACGTATTAAAGACCATTCCGCTAGGTCGCTGGTGCAGTCCAGAGGATGTAGCGGCGATGGCTGCCTTTGTGGTTTCTGACGAGGCTAGCTTCATTACGGGAGAAAGTTTTAATGTAACAGGTGGCTGGACCGGTTATGGTGCTACGCCAGCCAAGAAAGAGAAAGGAAGTTTATGAACCTTAAACACTCAGACATTATAGGGCGACTTTTGAGACAAGAGAACCCAGAAGAACAAGGGGTTTCTACCCTAAGTCATGTAGAAGCTGCTATGGATGCTGGGGATACTAAGCTAGCTAAAGAACAGCTTGAGTATGCCAGACAAGAATGGCAAGTTGTGCATGACATGTATGTTAATTGGGCTTGGTCTTTTTTTAGTTATATACAGCAGACTCAAGGTGATGAAGCGCTTGAACGTGCTTACCGAGATATACTAGGTAGTTATTACCGTAGTCGTTACGATGCTGTCATGGCTGCCGATACTGAAACTCAGTTGCAACTTTCAGTTGAAGGCTTGCGTGGTCACCTGATGGGACCGGGTAGGCGCGGTGAAGTGCCTGTAACTGATGAGGGTAAACGATGGCGTATTGATTTGCAGCCTTGTGGATCAGGAGGTGTTGCAATTAAACGCCTTCGTGAAGGCAATGAACCTAATCCTGAACTATTTGGCTTTGCTGATAAAGCTCATGACTGGACTTGGGGCAAAGAAAACGTCTGCCATTATTGCGGTCATTGTGCCTTTGTTAATGAAATTCTGGCAATCGAGAACTATGGTCATCCACTGCGCGTAACTGAGTATAGTGGCGATGATGAAGGCTCATGTATCTGGTACATTTATAAAGATCCTAAAGATATTCCAGCTGAATACTATGAACGGGTAGGCAAAGAAGCACCTGAAGGTGCGCCTCGCTTAGTTGATGAGGAGCTTTCTTGAAAAAAACAGGTAAAAAAGTAAGTCGTGAAGATATTTTAAAAGGTGGATTTTCAACACCTTGGGATGCACCAATGATTCCACCTTATCCCTTTACCTTTCGCAATGCGGAGGTTTTGACGTTGGTTTACAAAACTGACATCGACGCAGTTGCTGCACTGTTACCACCACCACTTGAGCCAACGTCCAATACGGTACTCATTCACATTTACGATATGCATGACGTTGATTATCTTGGGCATTATCAAGAGTGTAATGTCATGGTGGGTGCAAGCTTAAAATCAAAAGAGGTTTCAGGTTCGTACTCACCTTACCTGTTTTTAAGTAGTGATATTGGAGTAGCGCATGGTCGTGAAGTCCATGGGCAGCCTAAAAAACTGGCTGAGCCAAAGCTCGAGCTTCGTTCTGATTTGCTTGTAGGTACCGTAACTCGTAATGGCATAGACATTATTACGGGAACGATGGCTTATAAACAACAACGTGCTGAACTAAGCGGACTTTCTGAGTACATGGATTTTGCCTTAAACATAAATTTAAAAGCAGTGAATCACATAGATGCCAGGCCAGCCATACGTCAATTAACCTCCCGGCGTCTTGCCGATGTTAAGGTTCATGAGTGCTGGCGTGGCCCTTGTACCGTCGAATTGCGCCCTAATATGCAAGCGCCTGTTCACAAGTTACCCGTCGAAGAGATGTTAGAGGCTTTTTATTGGCGAGCAGATTTTACCCTAGTTGCAGGACAAATCATTTATGACTACCTTGAGGATGAGGCATGAGTTTAGATGGAATGGTGCTCGTCATTACAGGTGCCAGTCGTGGAATTGGTAAAGCATGTGCTCTTGAGCTTGTAGGGCAAGGTGCGGCGGTTGTTTTAACAGCCCGAAATGAAGCTGCAGTTACGCAACTGGCAGGTGACATAGAAGCTAAAGGTGGTAGGGCACTTGGACTGGCCGCTGATGTGACGGATTATCAAGCTTTAGAAAGCGTACTCGAGCAAGCTCTTCACCGTTTTGGCAAAGTCACAGGTCTTATTAACAATGCTGGCATCATAGAACCGATTAGCTTTTTAGACAAGACTGATGCGAGCGCTTGGGCACAAACAATTCAGGTTAATCTGATTGGTGCTTACAACGCTATTCGAGTTTTCTTACCTGAGTTTATAACTCAAAACCAAGGTGTAATCATAAACATTAGTTCAGGTGCTGCTTTTAGTGCATTAGAAGGATGGAGTGCCTACTGCACTTCAAAAGCAGGTCTGGCGATGCTTACTAAGTCTCTTATTTTAGAGACGGTAGGTAAGGAAATAAGAACTTATGGTTTTGGTCCAGGAGTGGTTGATACCGACATGCAAGGGCAGATTCGAGCGTCGGGTATCAATCGCGTGAGCCAGATTCCACGGGAGCATCTTGGGCCTGCTAGTGAAGTGGCAAAAGCAGTTGCATATTTGTGTACAGAGGAGGCAGCAGATCTGATTGGCGAGCTTGACATAAAACATGTTGATTTGCGTCAAAGAGCGGGTCTAAAAGCTTTATGACTAAGATTGTTCCTGTTACTGATTATACCTTCCCAACACTCGAGCCTGAACAGAAGGTTTTGACTAAAATTGGTGTTACTGTTAAAGGACATCAGGCTAAAACAGAAGATGATGTAATCAGTATCGTTAAGGGGCACACGGTTGTCATTACTCAGTTTGCCCCAATGACACGCAAAGTATTAGAAACGCTTGCACCGGGCGCAACTATTATCCGATATGGGGTAGGTGTTGACAATATTGATCTAAAAGCCGCTAAAAACTTAGGTATTAAAGTAGCTTATGTTCCAGACTACTGTATGGATGAGGTGGCTGATCATACAGTTTCTATGATGCTTAGTTTGCTGCGTCGTTTACCCATGCTTGATGCAGGTGTACGTGCGGGTCGCTGGGACGGTATTCAGTTAGCAAAACCAGTCCTGCCTTTTAAAGAGACTGTAGTAGGGCTGGTGGGTCTAGGTCGAATTGGGCGTGAAGTGGTTAAAAGATTAAACGTGTTTGGATGCAAATTTCTTGTCTTTGACCCCTATCTAGATGCTAAAAATGCTGAAGAGTTAGGTGTTGAGGTTGCTGATTTAGCAACGGTTCTAAAGAATGCTGACGCTCTAAGTCTCCATATCCCACTAAGCACTGAAACGCAGCATTTTATTAACCAAGACCGATTGGCCCAAATGAAACCAACAGCTGTCTTGGTAAATACTGCAAGAGGTGGTTTGGTAGATACTGAAGCGCTGGCACATGCCTTGAATGCAAAACAGCTCTCTGCAGCTGCGCTTGATGTTTTCGAGATCGAACCGCTACCAGAAGATTCATCTTTGAGGCATGTGCCTAACTTGCTTTTGTCACCTCATTTGGCTTGGTACTCAGAAGCTGCGATTGAACGTTTGCAACGCTTAGCTGCTGAAGAAGCAATGAGGGCAGTCCAAGGTGAGACCCTTCGCTGCCTTTATCCGCTAACTTAAAGGTGATTCTATTACATTCTTTGATCAACTTAAAGAAAGATACTCAGCATTCTTACACCGAACGCATTAGAAAGGATAAACGTGAACCGAATAGGATTTTTGCTAAAAATTAAAGAAAATATGATTGAAGAATACAAGAATAAGCATGATGATATTTGGCCTGAAATGCTTGAGGCGCTAAGTGCATCAGGCTGGCATAACTACTCTATTTTCATGAAAAAAGACGGGACGCTTTTTGGTTACTTTGAAACGCAAGATAGCTTTGAAGTAGCACTTGAAAAGATGGGCAAAACAGACGTCAATGAACGCTGGCAAACTATGATGTCACCGTTTTTTGAATTACCTGAAGGTGCACATGCTGATGAGCAAATGATTCGCTTAGAGGAAGTTTTTCATTTAGAATAATTTTGGCGGTTCGGTTACGCGATTGTACAAAAGCATTTTGTTATTTGCTCAAAA
>CAYGTA010000344.1:0-5419 GCA_964352605.1 uncultured bacterium
CTTTGCTCTAGAGAGTAGCTATCATTGTTAGCTGCAAGCGTAGCTTGACTAGGAACTGGTTTGACTGCAGGGCTTTGTTGTTGTTCACAGGCAGAAAAAAGCAGTAACCCTAAGGCTACTGCTATAAATAACGGAAAACGCATAAGCTTAAGTATGCTCTAAAGACTCTTACACTAAACTTAAGCCTTAAATCATTTAAGTAAACGACTGCAAGAAACGCTCGAGTTTGTCTTCGCTTGGGCGTAAAGCTTCGTCTGGCAGTAAAGCTAAGGGGGTATCGGTCAAATTACTAACTTCTGCTAGGTTGGGTCTGTCGGTGTTGATATGAATGAGGCCTGTTATAAATTCATTGTTCTGCGCAGCAGCTTGTAAACGATTTATAGCTTCAAGACGATTGGTAGGGTCGTATTCTTCTTCAAGTTTACGTAAGCTTATGCGGCTACCGTCATGCAAGTCAACAATGCGTAATTCACCGGGGTCATAGTCATCTATAACAATTTCTTCAGCTAGAGGAACATAACCAATTTCTTGCAATGGCTCGGCATGTTCACGTCCGTAGCCGTAGCTTTTAGGGCTGCTATCGTCATTGTTAAAAGCAACACATGGGCTAATGATGTCTATAACGGCGGTACCTCTATGGCTTAATGCTGCTTTTAGAAGTGCCCGCACTTGTTTAGCGTCACCTGCGAAGCTACGTGCAACAAAACCGCAACCTGCTATGAGTGCTTCAGTACAAACATCTATTTGCGGAAAGTCATTGTGGCCTGCATATTTTAAATCAAGACCCTCTTCTGCTGTGGCAGAAAATTGTCCTTTGGTAAGGCCATACACACCATTATTTTCAACAATGTAGACCATGCGTAAATTACGGCGCATAAGGTGTTTAAATTGCCCCATGCCTATAGAGCCAGTATCGCCATCTCCACTAACACCAATGGCTCTCATACTATGGTTCGCCATAAGCGCACCTGTACCTACAGAAGGCATGCGACCATGCAGAGCATTAAAGCCGTGGCTCATACCCAAAAAGTAAGCAGGGCTTTTAGAGGAACAACCAATACCAGAAAGCTTCATAATTTCATTTGGTCTTAAGCTAAGGTCATAAGCAACCTGCACAATTTGATTGGCAATAGAGTTATGCCCACACCCTTTACAAAGGGTACTGGGTTTACCGTCATAATCTTTTTTACTTAAACCAATAGCGTTACTTTTAATTGCTGCAGCGCGACTACTCATGCGTTCTCCTCTTGCTTTAATCTAGACTCGAGCCAGTCTGACGTTAAAGGCATGCCATCTAAGTAGGCAATGCTTTTTAGTTTGGTGGCAAGTTCAGGCATTTCGGTTTGCAATATAGCGTGCATTTGGCCGTCTCGGTTGAGCTCAATAACGTAGCAACGCTCATGGCTTTCTACAAATGCTTTTACGTCATCATTGATAGGTAGGGCGCAAATGCGTAAGAAGTCTGTGGGCAAACTATCTTCTAAGTGTGTTCTGGCTTCTTCAATAGCGTAGCGGGTTGTACCAAACGCAATAATGCCAATCTTTGCGTTGGCTTGTGTTTCTAATACTGCTTTTGGTACTAGGGTACGTGCGGTATTGAACTTGCGTACCAGACGATCACTGTTTTCAAGCCAGTCTTCAGAGCGTTCACTATAAACAGCATGCTCATTGTGACCGGTGCCGCGGGTAAAGTAAGCGGCTTGAGGGTGATCTGTTCCGGGTAGCGTGCGGTAACCAATACCGTCACCATCTTTATCTAGATAACGAGAGAAACTACCTTGTGCCTCTATATCTTCAGCACTCATAACCTTACCCCGTTTGATAGGCTCGGTAGGATAGTTAAAGGGTTTACCCATCCAGTTATTCATACCTAAATCAAGATCACTCAGTACAAAAATGGGGGTTTGTAAGGTGTCTGCTAAATCATGAGACATAACCCCAAAGTCAAAACACTCTTCTATGCTGCTGGGTAACAAGATAACGTTTTTGGTGTCACCATGACCCAAGTAATAGGTAAAGGTGATGTCACCTTGACCTGTTCTTGTAGGCATGCCTGTTGAAGGGCCTACACGTTGAATGTTCCAAATAACTGCAGGAATCTCAGCAAAGTAACCTAAACCTGCAAATTCACTCATTAGAGAAATGCCGGGGCCACTGGTCGCTGTAACTGACCTAGCGCCAGCCCAACCTGCACCAAGCGTCATGCCAATAGCTGCAAGTTCATCTTCTGCTTGTATAACTGTGTAGGTAGCTTTACCCTCTTCACTTTGTCTTAGCTGTGGTAAGTACTCTTTAAAAGCATCAATAAAGCTAGTAGAGGGCGTAATAGGGTACCAAGCAGCTACACTAGCACCACCAAAAATAGCACCCAAAGCACCTGCTTCGTTACCCGTCATCATGATTTGACCCTCAGTTTTATTAAGAGGTTCAACACTAAACGCATCGGTTTTGCTTAGGTTTTCCTGACACCACTCAAAGGTGCTCGTAACCACAGGCATGTTGCTATTAACTAGCTTCTGGCGACCACCAAATTGAGCAAGTAAAGCCTCTTCGACTTTAGCCAAAGGAATATTAAGTAAAAAGGCAAGCGCACCCACATAAGTCATGTTGGCTACATAAGGTTTACGTTGCACAGGAACATCAACATCTTTAATAAGCTCTTTAACAGGCAGTGCGTAAAAATGAATATCATCACGCTTGGGTAGACCCTTAATTGCATCGTTATAAATACAAACGCCCCCAGCAGGCAAGTCATTCACATCTTCATAAACGGTAGCAGGATTAAACGCAACCAAAATACTCGGATGCTTTCTAGCAATAAAACCCTCATGACTCACCCGAATGTGATACCAAGTAGGCAAACCCTGAATATTAGAAGGAAAGATATTCTTACCATGAACAGGAATGCCCATGCGTTTAAATGATCGCAACAACGTTAAGTTAGCTGTTTGAGACCCTGTACCATTCGCAGTCGCAGCAACCAAAGCAAAATCATTTACCACTGCTGAGGCTTGCTGATTTGCTTCCTCACGCTCTAAAACGTCCATACTGAACTCCCTAAACTGTTACTTAGTAGAAAAAGAAAAAGCTACTAAATTCGGTTTAATATCATACACTCGAGTACGTAGTAAAAAACATGTGTCAGGCTGCTTGTTAATGAATGTTTATACAAAATGCGCGCATAAGCTTTTTGGGATTAGGGATAGCGTCTTAAACCTGAGTCAGGAAGCAAGTGTGTTTTTGCGTTAAGCTAAGCTTATGAATCATGTCTTTCGCCCGACTGATGCGGAGTTTCTAGCGAACCCCTATCCTTTTTACAAAACCCTTCGTGAAACAAGCCCCATTTTCTTTTATGAGCCTTGGCAGAAATATGTCTTAATGGCTTATGAAGATGTGAATAGTTTGTTGCGTGATAAACGTTTGGGACGGGTGAGTCATAACGATACGCTTGAAGATATTCAGTCTCGCCCAACAGAAAATGAGCGTCGTTTTGAACGCTCACGTATTGGTTCTTTACTTGAAATTGAGCCTCCTGACCACACACGCATTAAAGATGTTTTTCACGCAGCGTTTACACCTAAACGAGTGCGTGAATTAGGTGAAAAAGTAGCTTTGTTATGCAATGACTTAGTGACTAAGTTGCTTGAACAAGACAAGTATGAAGCTGATCTCATAGCTGACTTTGCTCAACCTATACCGGTTACAGTCATTGCTGATTTGTTAGGTATACCTGAAGCAGACAGGTATCAGCTTGTGCCTTGGTCAAGCGGCATTATTGGTTGGTTTGAACCCTACCGAACTGCCCAAATGGAAGCCGAAGCCGTGAGATGTGCTGAAGGCTTTATGGATTACCTTAAGAACCTAATACATGTAAGACGTAAAAATCTAGGTGATGATTTGTTGAGCGCCATGATTAGCGTGCATGACGCAAAGCCAGAAAAACTAACTGAGTTAGAACTCATAAATAACTGTATTTTGCTTTTGAATGCAGGGCATGAAGCTGTCGTAAATGTGATTGGTAATGGCATGTACGCTTTATTAAGACACAGAGAACAGTGGCAAGCTTTAAAGCAAAATCATGAGCTTATTCCAACAGCCATTGAAGAAATGATGCGTTTTGACACACCCCTACAATTTTTTGAACGCGTAACCCATGAAGACATTCATTACAAAGGTTTTGACTGGCCTAAAGGTACAACCCTTTGCCTGTATTACTCGAGTGCGAACCATGACCCAAGCGTGTTTAAAGCACCAGAGCAGTTTGACATAAGCAGAAACCCCAACCCGCATATTGCTTTTGGTTTAGGTTTGCACTACTGCATAGGTGCACCCCTAGCTCGCGTAGAATTGCAAGCTGCCTTAAAAGCACTAGCCACCCGCCTACCCAAGCTTGAGCTTGTTGAAACACCAGCGTATTTACCTAAAAATGTCTTTCGTTACTTAACGGCGTTGAAAGTAAGCTACTAAATAAGCACTCGAGTTTTTAGTGGGGGAGATTTTTGAATGATAGGCTAAACTAATTCGATATAAAAACATGAGAAAGGTTTTAAGCATGAGGGATGCACTGCAAGCCTATACCGCAGATTGGCAACTTACAGGTAAGTTAAGAGAAGATGTTAAAAGCTTTTTACTTAAGCATGATGCTGAGTACACTTATAAGCACGTAAGCGACGTGGCCAAAACAGCTGTTGATTTAGCTCAGCAATTCGGGGGAGATGCTGCGAAAGTTGAAATAGCAGCTTTGCTTCATGATATAAGCACAGTTGTACCCAATGAAAAACGAATTGAACTAGCTCGAGTTTTAAATGTAGAAGTTTTGCCAGCGGAAGTATCATTCCCAATGATCATTCATCAAAAACTTTCAGCTGTATTTGCTGAGCAGCTTTTTGGTATTACAGATGCCGAAGTTTTAAGCGCTATTTCTTGCCATACTACGTTGAAAGCTGAGCCTAGCTTAAGTGATAAAATTGTTTTTACAGCTGACAAAATTTCATGGGATCAACAAGGCACGCCGCCTTACAGTAAATCGCTGCAAGAAGGCGTGACTAGCTCTATAGACTTGGCTGCCCTTGCTTACCTAGATTACTTGTGGGATATTCGCGAAAGCCTAAAAGTACTACACCCGTGGGCCTTAGAAGCTCGAGTTGATCTTTACAAAGGCTTAGGGGTTGTGCTTGAAGCGCACATAGTCTGCCCTAACTGCAAGCTGAGCAGCAAAGAAATAATGCCTTTAACAAGCTGTCAGTACTTTTATAAGTGTAAGCACTGCCAAGAAGTCATTAGACCCTTAGGTGAAGATTGTTGTGTTTACTGCTCTTATGCAGATCTGCCTTGTCCACCGATTCAAGAAGGCAAAGCTTGCTGCTGATACTATTTCCGTTTACTTTATTAATAAAGTAAACGCGATCTTGGAGTTCCG
>CAYGTA010000345.1:0-5414 GCA_964352605.1 uncultured bacterium
AAAAATGTCGAGGTTGATTTTCGTATTGTTGATGGCACTTTAAACGCTGTTAAAGGCAATTCCTTTACGGTACTAAAAGGGAAAACGTTAGCTTTAGTTGGTGAGAGTGGTTCAGGTAAGTCTGTAACTGCGCGTGCCATTATGCGTATGTTGGCTGATAATGCCACTGTTGGTAAGGGTACATCGGTTGTTTTTAAAGGCCAAGAACTCATGGATTTGACTGAGGCGCAGATGCAAGAAATACGGGGGGACCGTATTACCATGATTTTTCAAGAACCTTTAACATCACTTAATCCTATTTATAAGATTGGTGATCAGGTCGCGGAAATCATTTTGAACCACCGGGATGTTTCTAAGGCAGATGCTAAAAAAGAGGTTATTCGTCTTTTTAAAGAGGTACAAATTCCTGAAGCTGAGGCTCGTTATACTCAGTATCCGCATCAGCTTTCAGGGGGTCAACGTCAGCGCGTTATGATTGCTATGGCGTTGGCAAATGAACCAGATTTGCTTATTGCAGATGAGCCAACAACTGCGCTTGATGTTACTGTTCAAGCTGAAATCTTAACCCTTATGAAGCGTATGCAAGAAAAAATGGGCATGGCGATTTTGCTCATTACTCATGATTTAGGGGTTGTTAGGCAGACGTCTGATTATGTTTGTGTAATGCGTTATGGAGAGATTGTTGAGCATGGCGAGACAGATCAAATATTTCAAGACCCTAAACATCCTTACACCAAGCACTTAATTAACTCAGAACCCTCAGGTCACCCTGACCCCTTGCCAGAAGATACATCAATTATTATGGAGGGTCGGGATGTTCGTAAGGTTTATAAGATTAAGCATGGCAAATTCTGGAACCGAAAAACAATTGATTTGGTTGCTGTAAATGATGTTTCACTAAAGGTACATACGGGCGAAACTTTAGGCATTGTTGGTGAAAGTGGCTCAGGCAAGTCAACGCTTGGTATGTCACTTATTCGTTTGCAGCCTGTCACGGCTGGCCAGATTGATTTTTTGGGTCGTCGTATCGATGCTTTAGATAAACGAGGTATGCGTCCTTTAAGAACAGATATTCAAGTGGTCTTTCAAGATCCTTTTTCATCTTTAAACCCGCGCATGATTATTCGTCAGATTATCGCTGAAGGTCTTGTTGTTAATAATATTGGTAATTCAGATGCTGAGCGTGAGGAAATGATTCGTACTGTGCTTGAAGAAGTACAAATGCCAGCTGATGTCATGGACCGCTTTCCACATGAATTTTCGGGTGGGCAACGCCAACGTATTGCTATTGCGCGTGCTCTGGCATTGCAACCGAAATTCATCTTATTAGATGAGCCAACTTCAGCCCTTGATTTATCTATTCAAGCGCAAATTATTGAGCTTTTACGAGATCTACGGCGTAAGCGTGATCTTAGTTATGTGTTTATTAGCCATGATCTTAAAGTCGTTCGAGCTTTATGCCATAACGTGATTGTTATGCAAAATGGCAATGTTGTTGAAACAGGTCGTACTGAAGATGTATTGGTTAATCCTCAAACAGAATACACGCAACGTTTAGTAGATGCTGCTATAAATATTCGTGCTTGAGGTGACTTTGTGAAACTATGGCCAAAATCAATTTTGATTGTTGGAGGCGGTACGGCCGGATGGCTGGCCGCCCTTATGCTCAGTGCTGAGGCGAGGCGTTTAAAGAAACCCTGTAATATTACTGTTGTAGAATCGTCTGAAATTGGAACGGTAGGGGTTGGCGAAGGCACAACGTCAGTTTTTCGTCATCTACTAGCCCACTTAGGCTTAGATGAGTTTGAGTTTTTACGTGAAACAGGAGCAACTATAAAGCTAGGCATTCGCCATAAAGACTGGCGAAACATCGGTCATCATTATGATGGGCCGCTAGATGTGCCTGAGATGATTGCTGGGCCTGGCCTTGATCTTTACGCCGTAAGGGCAGGTAAACCCATTACTGAAGCGCACCTCTTTCAACATCTTATAAATCAAGCTCGAGCTCCTTTTGCTTATAAAGATGATCGGCTTATACCTGCAGGGCCATACCATCATGCTTATCATTTTGATCAGTCTCGTACGGGAGCATGGTTACGCAGCAAAGCCAAAGATATTACTGTTGTTGATGATAAGGTCAAAAGAGTCAAAATGGGCTCTGAAGGCATTGCGTCAATTATTTTAGAAAAAAACAAACCCCTAAAGGCTGAACTTTATATTGACTGCACAGGCTTTCGTAGTGTACTCATGACTGCTTTAGGGGCAAAATGGGTGTCTTACGCAGATACGCTACCGGTAAACCGAGCCATGCCCTTCTGGCTCGAGCTTGAAGATGATGAAGAGATTGACCCAGTAACTTTAGCATGGGCTCAAAAGAATGGTTGGATGTGGAAAATTCCTACCCAAGAACGCTATGGTTGCGGCTATGTCTACTCTGACGCACACATTAGTCCTGATGAAGCGCATGCTGAGATTGAGTTAATGCTTGGTCAGCCTGTTGAAGTTCGCAAAGACATAAAGATAGACGCAGGTCGTTTAGAAAACGTATGGTTGCGCAATTGTGTTGCGCTAGGTTTATCCTCTGCTTTTCTTGAGCCACTCGAGGCAACCTCGATTCATGGCACCATTGTGCAGCTCATGATGATGTCAGCTGTGCTTGGTTCAGGCGTTGCAGCTGATCAAGTAAAATACAATGAAGCTGTTGCACGACAAGTAGATGACTTTCGCGATTTCATAAGGCTTCATTACTTAAGCGATAGGCGAGATAGTGAGTTCTGGCAAGATATAGCGCTTAGCCACCCAGCCTCAGTAGATGAATGGTTAGCTTTTTGTGAAACTCGAGTGCCTCAGCAGGCAGATTTTAAGCCGTTTCCGTTTGGCTTGCCGCATGTTGGTGCAGAGCTTTACCTACCTATTCTTGATGGTTTGGGTCTTTTGAATCGAGATGCAGCAAAAGCCATGCTAGCGAGTAACCCACAGTTACGCTCGAGTGCAAGAAAAGCACAAGCGCAGCTTGTTCAGGAGTACCGTAGTGCAAGTAGAAAGTGCATTCCGCATAGAACGTTCTTGAATACGGTATTGAAGAACGCTGCTTAGATCGAACAGGTGCAAAGCTCGAGTTTTTTTGGTAATAACAAAGCTAGGCGCTAGCTGATAGTGTTTGTGCCTTCACTTGCTTCGCAAACGTAAAGTTGGGGTTCTAAATTTGTTTGCTCTGCGTAGGCTTTTGTTACGGCATCGCTAAATGCTTCTGCGTGCTTTGTGTTTACAAGGGCCACGGCGCAACCACCAAAGCCGCCACCTGTCATGCGTGCACCAAAACAACCTTCTTGCTGTCGAGCTATTGTCACCATAGTGTTTAGTGCATCATTGGTGACTTCAAAATCATCACGCAAGCTATTATGGCTTTCATTCATTAATTGACCTAGCGTAGCTGCGTCACTTGTTTTCATGGCATCAACAGCTTTTAAGGTACGAATATCCTCTGTAATGACATGCCTTGCACGGCGCATAACCACGTCACTAAGTTCATGCTTTCTGGTGTTAAATGCCTCTAAACTAAGATCCCTTAACGCTTTTACACTAAAGTGCTTAGCTGCGGCTTCGCACTCAGCACGACGTTCGTTATAGCCAGAGTCAGTGTGCGAATGGCGAGTCATGGTATCCATAATGACCACCACGGTGTTTTTAGGCAAGGTAACAGGTTCTAAGTCTAAACTACGACAATCAATTTTTAGTGCGTAACCTTTTTGCCCTGCAGCACTTATAAGCTGATCCATAATGCCTGTATTTGCACCCACCCAGTGATTCTCACATTTTTGACCGATGAGTGCCATTTTTTTAACATCCCAGTTAAAGTCTGACACTTCATAAAAAGCTCGAGCGGTAGCCAGTTCTAAGCCTGCCGAAGAAGATAATCCGGAGCCTTTTGGAATGTCACCGGTCATTACGCCTTCCCAGCCATTAATTTCGTAACCTTCATCTTGCAAAGCCCAAGCTACACCTTTTAGGTATTCTTGAAAGCCTTTATCTTTTTGAAGATTGCTTAAATCAAATTCTGCCCATACATCAAAATCTATAGAGTAAACCCTTACGAGTTTGTCTTTGCGCGGACGCAAGGCTATCCATACCGCACGGTTTATAGCCATAGGCATGACAAAACCATCATTATAGTCAGTATGTTCACCTATTAGATTTACGCGACCTGGACCGCGCACAACCGAACGGGGCGTTTCAGAAAATTTGTCTTGGAAATGTTGCCTAAGGGTTTCTTGTGTTGTCATGGGTTCACCGCGCGTGAAGATTGAAGAATAATGCCAAAGCTAAGTGGGTTTTGCTCTTCACGATCTGCTTTCTTTAAAGTGTGTATCTGCTAAGTCTTTAAGTCTCTGGGCAGCCTGCTCAGGCGTTAAATCTCTTTGCGCCTCAGCAAGCCACTCGTAGCTTGCCACAAATTTTTGCACGCTAGCACTTCTAAGTAAAGGTGGGTAGTAATGAGCGTGAAGTTGCCAATACTCAAAACCTTCACCTGAAGGTGCATTATGCCAACCAGAGCAATAAGGAAAAGAAGTTTCAAATAAATTATCAAAGCGAGTGAGCATTCTTTTTAAAATGTCAGCCAAAGCATCCCGCTCGTCATTGCTTAAGTCAGAAATACGCAAAACATGCCTTTTAGGAAGCACTAAGGTTTCAAAAGGCCAATAAGCCCAGTAAGGAACAACCACCAACCAGTGCTCATTCTCAACAACAACACGCTCTTGAAACTCGAGTTCTAGCTTGGCGTAGTCAATAAGTAATGGAGAGCTGTGCTTACCAAAATAGGCTTTTTGCTGAGCATCTTCTGCTAAAGCTTCATTTGGCAAAAAATTACTAGCCCAAATTTGCCCATGCGGATGCGCGTTACTAGAACCAACCATCTCACCTTTGCTTTCAAAAATCTGAACCCATTTATACTCCTGACTAAGCTCAAGAAGCTGCTCTGACCATGTATCAACAACATTGCGCAAGGTCACTAAATCCATTTCAGCTAAACTCAAATCATGACGCGGAGAAAAACAAATTACCCTACAGGTACCTGTCACAGGCTCGAGTTCTAAAAGCTTGCTTGTGTCGAGTGCTTCTTGTGGAGTTTCGGGTAACAAGGCCTGATGATCGTTAGTAAAAACATAAGTGCCGGTGTAATGCGGGTTGCTTTCACCACTAACCCTTTGGTTGCCTGCACACAAATAGCAGTTAGAGTCGTGTTTAGGTCTTTGCTGGCTGTTTACCTGTTCGGTTTTGCCTTGCCATGGGCGTTTGGCACGGTGAGGTGACACTAAAACCCATTTATTTGTGAGTAGGTTTTTTCGTCTATGCGGGTGATCATTAGGGTTAAATGACATCTGACCTCTTGAACTAGCTTAACTTAAGCATGC
>CAYGTA010000346.1:0-5393 GCA_964352605.1 uncultured bacterium
CCTAGTGTTTTCATGCGGTCTTTACCTTTTTTCTGTTTATCTAAGAGTTTACGTTTACGACTTATATCGCCACCGTAACACTTAGCAAGAACATCTTTCCGGTAGGCTTTAACGGTTGCCCTTGCTAAAATCTTGCCACCAATGGCTGCTTGAATAGGTACGGGGAACATTTGTCTAGGAATAACATCTGCCATACGATCAACAATTTTACGACCAAGTGCATATGCTTTATCTCGGTGAGCAATAACTGACAAGGCGTCTACCTTCTCATTATTTACCATAATATCTACTTTAACCAAAGCTCCTTGGCGATACTCGAGTGCTTCGTAATCCATGCTGGCATGCCCTCGGGTTAAGCTTTTTAGCTTGTCATGAAAGTCATAAAGAATTTCACCAAAAGGTACTTCGTAGCGTAACTCAACACGTCTACCATGATAGATCATGTTTAGCATTTCGCCACGGCGTTCTTGAATTAAGCCCATAACATTGCCAACATAATCTTCAGGCACATAAACCGTTAAGTTTATGTAAGGCTCGAGTATTTTTTCTATGAAGGTTGGATCGGGTAGTTCACTTGGGTTTTGTATGCGAGTGGTTTTTCCATCTGTTGTGTGTATTTCATAAATAACTGCGGGTGCTGTTGCTATGAGGGTTAGGTCAAATTCGCGTTCTAGTCGCGCTTGTACTATGTCCGCGTGAAGCAAGCCTAAGAAACCGCAGCGAAAACCAAAGCCGAGCGCTTCACTTGTTTCGGGTTCAAAGCTAAAGGCTGCGTCGTTTAGCCTGAGCTTTTCTAAAGCTTCACGCATTTTTGGGTAATCTTCGGAGTCTGTTGGGTACAAGCCACTAAAAACGACAGGCTGAGCGGCTTTAAACCCCGGTATGATGTTCTGAGTGGGTTTTACATGGCTGGTAATGGTGTCGCCCACTTGCGTGTCCGTAATTTCTTTAATGCCTGCAGTTACCCAACCTACGGAACCTGGGCCTAATTCATCTTCGACAAGTAGGCTTGGCGTGAACACACCTACCTTGTCAACTTCAAAAGTTTTGCCTGTACTTACAATTTTTATTACATCGCCCTTTTTGATGCTGCCATCAAATACTCTTATGAACGGAATGACACCTTGGTAGCTGTCATAAACAGCGTCGAAAATGAGGGCGCTTAGCGGTTGGCTTCTATCCCCTGGAGGAGGCGGTAAGCGCTCTACAATCCCTTCTAATACCGCTTCAATGTTTTGACCTGTCTTGGCTGACACAGGTACAGCAAAATCACCTGGAATACCAATGACTTCTTCTAGTTCTTCAATCGCTGCTCCAACATTTGCGCTAGGCAAATCAATTTTATTCACAACTGGCAGTATTTCTAAATTGTTATCAATAGCCAGATAAGCATTTTGAATTGTTTGGGCTTCAACACCTTGGCTAGCATCTATAACGAGCAAAACGCCTTCACAGGCTCTAAGTGAGCGCGAGACCTCGTAGTTAAAGTCAACATGACCGGGTGTATCAATTAAGTTAAATAAGTACCTCTTGCCATTCTTAGCATCATAAAAAAGCCTTACAGGAGCAGCTTTAATAGTAATGCCACGTTCACGCTCGAGCTCTAGAGAGTCAAGCATTTGGTCGCGTTTGTTGCGGTCACTGACCGACTTAGTGAGTTCTAAAATTCGATCTGCTAGTGTTGATTTCCCGTGGTCAACATGGGCAATGATCGAGAAGTTTCTAATTTCCATCGCGTCATTCTAGCGAACAAAGCTTGTACATACCGATGCTTTTGGACACAAATCTTTATTTTTATCATACTGTGGCTTTCGCTTAGGTTAGTTTTGGGGTGAAAAGTGCACTAGGATTTGCGTTTTTCTTTAAAAAAGGCTTCTAGAAGCTGGCTGGCTGGTTTTCCTAAGAGCCCTGAGCTTACGTCTAAACTACGCTTCCAAGGCAAGGTGTTTAGATTGGCTGTTCCACCTAATGCGCCTTCTCGGTGGTTAGGGGCAGCGTAGACAAGCTTACTGAGATGGGCTTGCTGCATAGCGCCAAAACACATGGGGCAAGGCTCGAGTGTTACGTAGAGGGTGCAGTTTGTTAATCGCCAGTCACTTAGCGCTTGGCTTGCTTGTCTTATGGCAAGAAGTTCTGCGTGTGCACTGGGGTCTTTGCTTCTTTCTGTTTGGTTGTAGGCAGTTGCTATCACTTTATTTTCTTTAACAATAACTGCACCTACAGGTAATTCTTGCAGCGCGTAGGCTTGCTGGGCTTGCTCTAAGGCTAGCTTCATGAATGGGTAGTCATCATTATCTTCTTGCACTTCATAGTTAGGGTTGACCACAAGTCCTTCTACCCAAAAGACTTCTTGAGCTTCAGCAAGAACCAAAAGTGTATCTCGGTCTTCTCTGGGTACTTTCTTATTAATTAGAATGTCTTTTAGCTTTTTTGTGCCACCTGATAAACGCATGTAATCACCTGAAGCTCGAGTTCTTAGCACTAGGTTTGGATGGTCAGTTAAAATGCTAGTGCTTACTTGTGCAGGTAGTTCTTTCGAGCTGTGAATGTGTTTTGCCTTGATCTGAATGTTTTTGGCTTCAACTATGCTTAGCTCGCCGTAGGCAAATCGAGCGCTTTTGGTTTTACTTAGACTAAGTCGCTTAGGTGTTTTAGATTTACTTGCTTGCCTTAAGGTTTCTACTTGCTGGTAGCTCACAGCTAGGTTCGCGTTTTTTAATAAGCTTGCTAAGGCTTGTCGTTGCAAGGCAAGATCTGCATTACTAAAGTCTGCTAGCAAGATTCTGTTTTCCTCTATAAGCAGGGATGCTTGTTTATCAAGATACTCGAGCTGGTCTTGTTGCAATTGGGCAAATCGAGCTAGGGTTTGTTGGAAAGCTGGGTAACGCTTCACCAGTTGAGGCGTAATCTCGTGCCTTAACCATGCTCTGGTGTAGCTCGTATCAAAATTGCTTTGATCTGTTAAGAAGCTTTGCTCTTTTGTTTTGAGGTAAGACTCGAGTTGCTTTCTGTCTATATCTAAGAGGGGTCTTACTATTTGTTTTTGTTTTGCTTTTATTCCTGTTAGATGTGCTGCGCCTCGCAGAAGTTGCATGACTATCGTTTCAGTCTGATCATTTAGGGTATGTGCGGTCACAATGACATCTGCATTTAGTTTTTTTGCTGTCCGTGTTAAAAAGCTGTACCGCAAGCGCCGAGCAGCGTCTTCTAAATTCCAGCCTTTTTGCTTAGCGATTTTAGCAACCTCTCCCCTTTCACCATAAAAAGAAACTCCATATTTTTTGGCCAGTGCTTGCACAAATTCAGCATCTTGCGCAGATTCTTGTCTTAAAGCATGGTCATAGTGAGCAACCGCAAAGCTCAAGTTAAGGTCAACTGCCAGATGAAACAATGCTAAGGAGTCAGCCCCGCCCGAAACAGCAAGCAAAAACAGCTTAGCTTTGGGTGCGAGCGTTTTAAAAGCTGAGTCTGCAAGCTCGAGTGTGTTCATTGGCTTCATTATACGTGTCTTAAGGGCGCTTACTTAAGCGTATACTGGCATTATGACTGTTACCGTAATTGTTCTTGATTCAGTTGGGCTTGGTGCACTCCCTGATGCTACTTCTTTTGGTGATGCTGGCTCGCATACCTTAGACCATACCCTGAAAGAAACAGGGGTTAGCTTGCCAGAGCTTGCAACATTGGGTCTTGGTAATATTGATACAGTTACAAGCATTCAACCCTCTCCTAAGCCCCTTGCTTCTTTCGGTAAGCTAATTGAGCGTTCTTCAGGTAAAGACACGACTACAGGGCACTGGGAGTTCATGGGCGTCATTCTAGAGCATCCTTTCCAAACCTTTCCGCCTGACTATCCCTCTTTCCCTAAAGAAATTATGGATGCCTTTGATGACGTTAGCGGTGGGCATTTGGGTAACTACTCAGCTTCAGGCACCGTGATTATTCAAGATTTAGGCGCGGAGCATCTAAAAACCGGCAAGCCGATTGTTTATACGAGTGCTGATAGTGTCTTTCAAATTGCAACCCACACCGACGTTGTACCGCTAGCCCAGCTCTATGAATGGTGCGAAACGGCAAGGGCTCTATTACAAGGCAAATACGCAGTGGCCAGAGTTATCGCCAGACCCTTTACAGGCAATGCGGGGGCTTTTGAACGCCTAGGAGCAGATAGAAAAGATTATTCTGTCTCACCACCACACGACACAGTTTTAGATGTATTAAAAAAGGCAGCTAAAGAGGTTATTGGCATTGGCAAAATTGGTGACATTTATAATCACAAGGGGATAACCCAAGAAATAAAAACCAAATCCAATATCGACGGTATTAACAAAACCATAGAAAGCATGAAACAAAGACCCGACGGGCTTATATTCACCAATCTTGTTGAATTTGATTCACTTTACGGGCATAGACGCAACCCACAAGGCTACGCTCGAGCTTTACAAGATTTTGATGAACGCATTCCTGACCTTCTAAGCGCTGTGCAAGAAGATGATGTTCTTATTTTGACAAGTGATCATGGTAACGACCCAACCTGGCACGGTACAGACCACACTAGAGAATATGGCATGTTACTGGCTTACAGCCCTAACAGACCTTCCCTAGATTTAGGCACCAGAGAAAGCTTTGCAGCTATAGGTGCAACGGTAGCCAAATTACTAAAAGTTAACTGGCAAGGTGCAGGCTCGAGTTTCTTTTAAGGTCTTTTGTTTTCTTTTTGCTTAAAAAAGTAACGAATGCCTTTGCCTGCTAGGGGCTCGTCAGCATATCGCCCGAGTACATGAAAATGTACGTGTGGCACGTGTTGGCCTGCAACTTCGCCTACATTCCAACCCATATTAAATCCTTGGGGTGCAAACTGTTCTAAGTAAGATTTGGCCTTTTGCATTAGACTATGGATGTGTAACCATTCTTCTTTAGATAAATCAAATGGGGTTTCAACATGGCGTTTAGGCATAATCATGACCGATGCTTTCAAAATTGGATCAGCGTTTGTTAAGACATACGCTAAGTTGGTTGAAAAAATAACTTCACCATAGGCATCTTTAGCCTCATTACAAAAAGGACAAGTCATAAACAAGTATACAAAGAGCATTTCCAAGGTAAAAGTCAGACTGGCTTTAATCTTGGCGATCTAGGATCGTATAGCATTTCCACGAATGCTTGCACCATTAAAGCATTGCTGCGACCACTGAATCTAGACTATCTGAATCCTAGGGGACTAGAAACAAAGCAACTCAGTCGCTGCTGCAATGTTTCTGGGAACTGAAAGTAAAATCAAACCTACTTCCCTATCCAATATTAGTCATGGAACCAAGCTACTTTGTCATGATACTGCACTGCTCTCAATACCTAAGACCCATTGGTAAATATCGCAGTTTTCATCTTTAACACAG
>CAYGTA010000347.1:0-5384 GCA_964352605.1 uncultured bacterium
GCAAGGTCGGAATTATAAAGCAGTGCGACATTTATAATTCAGCTTAGTATAAGTAGTGAGTAAATCACTACTTACTGATTTAAAGGCAAGACTCGAGTAACGCTCGAGTGTTTTCTTTGGTCATTTGGATGGGGTTACCACCACAGCTTGGGTCTTTAAGGGCATCTTTAACTATGGCTTCTAGATTAGGCTTAGCTATGCCTAGTTCAGTTAAGTTTTTAGGAATGCTTAAAGCCTTATTTAAGTCACCAACAAATGCGTAAAACCCGTCAAAGCCACCTTCAATACCTAGGTAATTTGCAACATTCTGTATGCGGTCTTTAATGGCAGGCTTATTAAACTTTAGAACTTCTTGCATAACAACCGCGTTGGTAGTGCCGTGGTGCGTGTTATACATTGCGCCTATAGGGTGAGATAAAGCATGTATGGCGCCTAAGCCTTTTTGAAAGGCGACTGCGCCCATCATGGCAGCAGACATCATGTTAGCTCGAGCTTCTAGATTTGTGGGGTCTTGATAGGCTTTTAAAAGATTATCTTTAACCAGCTTCATACCTTCAAGCGCTATTCCTTGACTCATGGGGTGGTAATGAGGTGAACAGTAGGCTTCTAAACAATGGGCAAAAGCATCCATCCCTGTACCCGCTGTAATGGCTTTTGGCATACCAACGGTTAATTCAGGGTCACAAATAACTTGGCTAGGCAGCACTTTAGGGTGAAAAATAATTTTCTTTTCATGCGTTTCACTATTGGTAATAACCGAAGCACGCCCCACTTCAGAGCCGGTACCTGCCGTGGTAGGTACCGCCACTATGGGCGCAATAGTGTCAGCATTTGCCCTTGTCCACCAATCATCAATATCCTCAAAGTCCCACAAGGGTCTTGTCTGACCTGCCATAAACGCAAGCATTTTGCCTAAGTCAAGCCCTGAGCCACCACCAAAAGCAATCACACCATCATGCTTACCAGCTTTAAACGCCTCAACACCCGCTTCAACATTAGCTTCATTTGGGTTAGGGTCAACATCAGCAAAAAGGGCATCACCCAAACCAGCTTGGCTCATAAGCTCAAGTGTATTTTTTGTAAGCTCGAGTTTAGCTAAACCTTTATCTGTTACAAGTAGGGGTCTTGTTATGCCCGCAGCCTTGCACGCATCTGCTAATTCAACAATACGACCTGCACCAAACCGAATCTTGCTTGGGTAAGACCAGTTAGCTTTTAAATTCATTTACGCTCTTTCTAAGCCCCGACGGACTTCGTAATCTGTTACCTGACGTTCAAAATGCTCTTGCTCCCACTCTGCCGCTCGAGCATAGTGATCAACCACATCATCACCAAAAGCAGTGCGCAACATGCTCGAGTTACGAAAAGCGTTAGTTGCTTTGCTTAAATTAACCGGAATGCTCGGCAGTTGAGCAGCCAAATACGCGTCTCCTTTAAACTCATCTTCAAGCTCGAGTTTTTCTGTTATGCCTGCCATGCCAGCTGCTAAATTTGCAGCTATGGCTAAGTAAGGGTTTAGGTCTGCCCCACCAACGCGGCACTCTACGCGCACACCCTTAGTATTAGGCGTTATGACGCGGTAACCTGCTGTACGGTTATCTACTGACCATACGCAGCGCGTGGGCGCAAAGGTACCCTCTATGAATCGTTTATACGAGTTGACATAAGGTGCAAGGCATAATGTAATATCTGCTGAGTATTTCAGCAGGCCAGCTAGGTACTGACGCATGGTTTCTGACATGCCGTATTCAGCAGCCTCATCAAAAAACACAAAGTCACCTTGAGCGTTCAGGAGTGACTGATGAATATGACTCGATGAGCCTGCCGCGTCACTCGCCCATTTGGCCATAAAAGTAACTGAGCAGCCCTCCTGAAAGGCCATTTCTTTAATAGCCTGCTTTATAAGCACATGGTTATCTGCGGTTGTTAAAGCGTCAGCATAATAGACATTAATTTCAGCCTGCCCTGCACTGGCTTCCCCCTTAGTATTTTCAACCCGAATACCCGCACCCTGCAAACCCTTGCGAATCTTACGCATAAGGCCTTCTTCTTTAAAGGTCTGAAACAAATGATAATCTTCGTTATAAGCACTTACAGGCGAAGGCGCAGCAAAACCATTATCCCTAAGCTCATCAAAACTCTCTTTAAACACAAAAAACTCGAGCTCTGTTGCTACCGCCGTGCTTAAACCAAGCTCACTTAAACGCTCGAGTTGCTGCTTAAGAATGGCTCTAGGGGAATGCGCTACAGGTTTGTGGTCATGGTGATCAAGAACATCACAAAGCACAAAGGCTGTGCCTTCAAGCCAAGGCAATACACGCAACGTTGAGAAGTCAGGCTTCATAATGTAATCACCGTAACCAGCTGCCCAACTTGTTGATTTGTAGCCACTTACGGTTTCCATCTCAAAATCGGTAGCAAGTAAGTAATTACAGCAGTGTGTTTCTTCCCATGCTTGTTCTACAAAAAATTCAGCTTGAAAGCGTTTACCCATAAGCCGTCCTTGCATATCTGGCATTGCAGTTATGACCGTATCAATTTCACCCTTTTCCACAGCTTCTTTTAGCGTCTCCATTGTCAAACGTACTGGCATACTGTCTCCTGTAAATCTTCTAGCTAGTTAATACAGATATTCTAACCGACATTTTTCATCGCTAGATACTTTTGAGCAAAACCAAACCTATACGTTTTTGGCTTTTTATTTAAGCCTATCCGTTTTAAACTAAGTCATGACTATACCTACAACCATGCGCGCTCTTGTTCTTTCTGGCGCAGGCTTTGACCATTTAGCCCTTCAGACTGTAAGTGTACCTAAACCAAGTGCCAAGCAACTACTCGCTCGAGTGGACGCAGCTGGCATTTGCACATCATTAATTAAGCTTACAGAGCAAGGCCCGAAACACAGTTACATGTATGGTTGGGATACTACGAAGCATCCTGTTATTTTGGGTGATGAAGGTTCCGTAAGCATTGTTGAAGTTGGTAGTAACTTAAAAGATAAGTACGAGCTGGGGCAGCGTTTTGTGGTGCAACCCTCTGTAGATATCTCCCCTATTAATCATCGGGAGCGCTACCAGAATGTTGACAGCATAAAAAAACTAGGCGGAGGCCACACGCTGGCAGGCCATTTAGCTGAGTACATGCTTATCTCTGAAGAAATTTTAGAAGCAGGCTGCTTATTACCTTTACCATCAACTGATATTCCTTTTGCACACGCAGCTATGAGTGAACCCATTTCGTGTTGTGTTTCAGGGCAAGAGCATCACATTCATTTAGTGCAAGCCAACCCTAATGTACAAAGGCACAGCTACACAGGCTTAAAACCCAACGGCCTAAGCGTAATTATAGGCGCAGGTGCTATGGGGCGCATGCATGTAGATATAGCCATGAGCTACAAACCCAAAACCCTACTAGTTACAGACTTTATAGAAGAAAGACTCGAGCGTACCAGAACGTTGTTTGCTAAAAAGGCTGAAGCTATGGGCATTTCGTTGGTATGTATTAATGGTCAAGAAGATGTCCTTAAAGCTATTCAGGAGCTCAGTAATTATGAGGGCGCAGATGATGTCATTGTGGCTGTGGGTTCTGCTAAGGCCATTGAGACTGCGCAAGCGTACGTGGCGCGTTATGGTGTACTGAATTTGTTTGGGGGTCTTAAAAAAGGTGAAGACCTTGTAAGTTTAGATACGAGCGTTGTTCATTATAAAGAAATTAATGTAACGGGTTCTTCTGGTGGTAGCCCTTGGGATGTTGCTAGAACCCTAGAGCTTATGGCCGCAAATCAAATTGAGGCAAGCGCGCATATAACTAGAATTGGCGATTTAGGTCACGCAATTGACTTTATAAACATGATTAAAAATAAAGAGCTTGACGGTAAAGCTGTTGTTTACCCGCATAGAAGAAGCACTGAGATTTTAAGCGTGGATGCTTGGACTGCTACGGATGAGCAACATTATTTAAGTGAAGCGCAATGATAAAAAAGGAATATTGGAAACGCTTTTCAGGATTATCAAAAACAATGCGTTTTAAAGGAATACTCTTCACTAGCAATCCTTTACTTCTCTTAACAAATGAAGCGTAGTTTTGTTGGTTTTGGTTTTGGCGCTATACAGGCAGGCTTATTTCTTTATGAAGCGCAATTGTCAACTAAGTTTGATCGCTTAGTCATTGGTTACAGACGCCCCGACGTCATTCAGGCTATTCGTAAAAACAAAGGCTTCATAGCTTTAAATATTGCGCATCAAGATCATATTGAAACCATGCAGCTTGGCCCAATTGAACTTTATGACGTTAATGACAACCGTGAGCAAGCCAAGCTCATTCAAGCTCTAACAGAAGCCACCGAAATTGCAACTGCACTCAGTAGCGTAAAAGACTACAAATCGGACTCAAGTGGCAGTGTTCATAAACTACTAGCTCGAGCTTTTCAAGACAAGCAAAATCAAGCTATTGTGTATGCTGCTGAAAATGATAATCATGCAGCCGAAAAACTAAAAGCTGCCGTGCTAAGCGAACTACCAAATAACTCGAGCTTAGCAAAGATTCAGTTTTTAAATACAGTAGTTGGCAAGATGAGTGGTGTTGTTACAGATGCAAATTTGATTCGTAAGTTTCACCTTAAACCTATTACACCCAGCTTAAAAAAAGCGTTTCTTGTTGAAACGTTTAGTTCTATACTCATTTCAGAAATCAAACTAGCTAAATTTCAGAGGGGCATAACTAGCTTTGCAGAAAAACCAGATTTACTTCCCTTTGAAGAAGCAAAACTTTATGGTCACAACGCAACGCACGCACTCGCAGCTTACTTGGGTACAGTTTTAAAGCTTGACTACATTCGTGATTTAGCTACAGTTGAAGGTGCACTAGGGTTTCTAAGGGACGCCTTTTTAGATGAATCAGGCGCAAGTCTAGTTAAAAAACACGCGGGAGTTGATTATCTCTTTACTGAGCAAGGGTACGCTGAATTTGCAGATAATTTGCTTTTACGCATGATGAACCCTTACTTAAATGACAGTGTTGAGCGCGTCGGGCGAGATGTACCCCGCAAACTCGGCTGGAATGACCGTCTTATAGGCACCATCCGTGAAGCAAAACAGCAAGGCATTTTGGCGAAACGCTACGCCTTTGGCGTCGCAGCAGCACTCGAGTCTATAGAGCAAACTAATGCAGAAACATTTTTAAAAAGCCTGTGGCAACAAAAAGACAGTTTAGAACTAGAAAAAACTTTAGAAATCGTTAACGATGCTAAAAAGACCTTAGCTTTATGGAAGACACAAGGAAAACCCAATTTGCAAGCCTTTTTCAATCAAACTAATCTTTAGCTTGAAGGCTTAATACCAAGTCCGAAAAGGTACTTCATAAACTCTTACAGAGTTGATTACGTT
>CAYGTA010000348.1:0-5353 GCA_964352605.1 uncultured bacterium
GTCTTGTTCTAGGTTTTTGAGTTGGCTGCTTTGGGTGTGGTGGAGTAGGGTGTAGATTTGTTCTAGGGTGTGTTGGTTGTTTTGGCAGTGTTTGCTTAAGGTGTAGGCTTGTTCGGCGTGTTGTTTTGCTTGCTGTGGGTTGGTGTTTAGGTGTTTTTGGGCTTCTTTTATGAAGGCGGTTTGGGCGTTTTCTGCGATTCGTTCGCGGGTGCCGAGTAGCCATTCTTCGACTTCGAAGCTTATGTTGTTTAGGTAGGTGTTTTGTAGGAATTCGCCTGTGTATAGGGTGGTGGCGGTTTGGTAGTTTTGGTTTTGTGTGGCTGTTATGAGTTGGCTTGCGTCTGAGGGTATGAGTGCTTTTACGTGGCTGTGGCTTGCTTCTATGGTGTTGGGGGCGAGTCGTTTTAGTTGGTCTATGGCTTGGGCTAGGCTGTTGAAGGGTTGTTTGGCGTTGCCCCATAGGAGTTGTGCTAGGTAGGCACGGTTTTGTTCGCCCTCGAGTGTTAGGTAGCTGAGTAGGATGAGGGGTTTTTTGCGGTTGAAGCTGCTGCCTGTTAGGCGTAGGCCTCCGAGCGTTTTGAGCTGCACGTTTTGAGTTTAGCAGTTGTTGAATGGTGTTTGGTTTCACATTGGTCTTTTTTGGCTTTGAAGTGGGTTTCTACATAATTTATGTACAAGCTTATAATCGTGAATACTTTCACTTATTAACTCTTTTTTACTTTGCATTTTTGATTTTAGCCTTATGCCTAAAGTAACCCTTCAACCATTTTTGCAGATTTTCTAGCAACTCTAAGCTGCATTTAAAACGCCTTTAGCCAAAAATGAGGTATGCTTTGCGCCTATGAGTTTTCCTTTAAATCGCCCAGCAAACCTAGCTGTTTTTGCCTCAGGGCGAGGTTCTAACTTAGCGTCAATACTAGAAGCCTTCCCAAGCACCAGCCAAGAAGCTCGAGTTTCTTTGGTTGTATCTAACAAGGCAACTGCAGGTGCTTTAGACATTGCTAAGCAAGCAGGCATAGCGGTTTATCATCATCCTTTCCCTGCTCGCAAAAAAGACCCAACAGGGCAGGGAAGAGCAGCCTTCGAAAAGCAAGCCCAAGCATGGCTCGAGCTTCACAACATTGACCTTATTTGCTTGGCTGGTTTCATGCGTATTTTTTCTGCTGAATTTAATGACTTGTGGCAAGCTAAATTCCTTAATATTCACCCTAGTTTATTGCCAGATTTTAAGGGCCTTCACCCACAACGGCAAGCACTTGAAGCAGGCGTGAAAGAGGCGGGTTGTAGTGTGCATTTTGTAGATGCAGGGGTTGATACAGGGCAAATTATTTTGCAAAAACGCATTCCAGTTCTTCCTTCAGATACCCCTGAGAGCTTAGCTGCCCGCATTGTAAAAGAAGAACATAAAGCTTACCCTGAAGCCATAAAGCTTGTGCTTTCAGGCAAGCTAGATAGCACAAAGGATTAATATGAATATTCTTATTATTGGCAGTGGTGGGCGCGAGCACGCCATTATAAAAAGCTTAAAAACATCCACTAAAAAACCCACTTTATTTTGTGCGCCTGGTAACGCTGGTATTGCTCAAGAAGCGACCTGCTTAGAAACTGACTTAAGTAACGAATCACTTTTAAAGCTCGCTAAAGACCATGCCATTGACTTAACCATTGTCGGGCCAGAAGTTCCGCTTGTAGCAGGTGTAGTTGATTACTTTGAAGCGCATAGTTTACGCATTTTTGGACCCAATCAAAAAGCAGCTCAACTCGAAGGATCAAAAGTCTTTTGTAAAAGCTTCCTCGAGCGGCACAACATACCCACCGCCAAGCACGAAAGTTTTACAGATGCCCTACTGGCACTCGAGTACTTAGAGCTAGTAGGTACGCCCATTGTCATTAAAGATTCTAATTTAGCAGCAGGTAAAGGCGTGACTGTCGCCATGCAAAAGCCAGAAGCTAGAGCAGCTATTGACAACATATTGCTATCTGCCGAAGGGGGAGAGCTCGTCATAGAAGACTACCTGACTGGGCAAGAAGTCAGCTTTTTACTATTTATAGATGGTGAAAACTACACTCCCATGCTACTCGCGCAAGACTACAAACAAGCCTTCGATGGTGACAAAGGCGACATGACAGGCGGTATGGGCACCATTGCACCCGTAGATTTACTCACTAAAGAACAACTCGAGTTTGTCAAAACAGACATTATTGAAAAAACCCTTACGGGCTTCAAAAAAGATGACATTGTCTATAAAGGTGTCTTGTTTATTGGCCTTATGGTCACAGAGACATCTGTAAAAGTTTTAGAGTTTAACTGCCGTTTTGGTGACCCAGAAACACAAGTTGTGCTACCCCTACTAAAAACAGACCTCATTGATGTACTTAATGCCACTATAGATGGTGAGTTAGAAAAGCTTACACTCGAGTGGTCTTCTGATTCAGCGTCTTGTATTGTCATGGCAGCTTCTGGTTACCCAGGAACGTATCAGAAAGAAGTGCCTATTCACATTCCCAATCTAAAAGAAAATGTAACTGTGATTCACGCGGGTACACGCAGCAAAGAAAACCAGCTTGTGTCTAGTGGCGGTCGGGTTCTAGGCGTTTGTGCTAAAGCAGGAAACAAAGAACAAGCTATTGCAGATGCCTACGAAGCGGTTGCAAAAATCGACTTTAAAGATGCTCACTACCGCACCGATATAGGCGCAAGGCTTAAAAACAAGAGCTAAGCTTTAACGTACCGTCAGGAAAAGCTTTTGCTTAGATAAAGCGCTAAACTACCCTAATGTTAGATGATTTTGAAGCCATAACTGATTTAGATAAGAGTGATTTTTTACGTCGCCTGAAAAACCTGCCTAATTCTTACGAAGGCCCAGATGGCCTTCAAAAAGAACCCTACGGACTCACCGCTTACGGTGAAGCCATGTCCAGCGCCAACCTTTTAGAATCATGGATAGATGCACCTTTGGTCATAACAGGCACCCAATTTTACTTTGTAGGCGGCTTTGACTATGGCGATGCAACCCCCCTTAAACTAACCTCAGAAATGACAGATGCCGCGGTGATAACGCTAGGGCACGGCATCCATAAACCCAATTGGGAAGTCCTGCCAGACGTACTAAGCACCTACACTTACTCCGGCTATTTAGCCCACGCCACAGGGCATAAAAAGGAATGGCAAGAAGCAAACAGGCTCATGAGCGAAATTGCCGAAGCTGTGCAACCAGATGTCAAAACAGAAAATAATCCTGCAAAAACCTTAGCATGGAGTTTATGGAACCGAGTACCCTTAGTTATGGCAGGTAGACGCCAAAAAGGACTCATGCAAGTCGCCCAAAGACTCTTCGCTCGAGTCGGCAAAACCCTCGCCATAAGCGCGTCAGATCATCCTTTAGAAGTCATAACAGGAGCATTTGAAGGCCGACATAACTTAGGTGATGATGTTGTCGCTCTGCTGCTAGGTGAAAAAGACGAAGAAATGATGATGGCTGAAGAAGTCCTAAACACTCGAGTTGCTCAATTTGAAAGAATTTCGCTACCCTTTGCCGGTATTGCTGAAGCGCCCAAAGACACAGCAAGCTATAACCTTGTACTCTGGTATTTAACTGCTTGGGTAGCTGCTTACGCTGCACTTTTGCACAAGCTTGACCCACAAGGTTCTGTTGTTTATGAAGAAACTCGAGTGGCTTCTCCTTATACCGATGATGATGAAAGTTATACTGAGGATGACCTTAGTTTGAATTAAGCTTTTAGAAGGACGTAAATGATTCTAACAATCCAACTTGTTCTTATACTTTTTGTCGTTGCTGCTTTAGGTGTATGGGGCATAGTTAGTGGCTTAAGGCAAAGCCGCAATATAAAGCTAGAAAGCCCCATAAGCCCGCAAGAGCTTAGCTCTTTAGCGCAGCCCTTTCGGCAGCTTATGGGTGAAGCTGTAACGGTGCATAAAGACATGATTGCTAACATTGAGCAAGCCCCTAAACTTATTGAAGAGCAACTCAAAGATGTTTCTTTAAGAATGACTCTGCTTCTTAAACTTGCCTACCCACGAGCGCAGCATGGCAGCCAAATGCTTGCCTATTTACAAGACCTAAACGCTCAAGATGCTGAAGCGAAAAGCATAAAAGAATCAGCAGATAATGCTGAGACTGAACTTAGAAAATTTCTTGCTGAACTCAAAACCTTAAAAAGCAAAGTTTATACCCTTCTTAGTAACGCAAGTGAAGTGACAAGTCGTTTACCGCTCGAGCAAGATCTTAAAGAAACTTTCGCTGAAGTAGAGCAGCTTGAAAAGGTTTTTGAAGAACTTAAACAACAAGTCTAGTACCTTGTTGTTTAAGCTTAGCTGGGTTTAAGTGAAAAGTTCATCATAAAAATCATGATTCTGGGTTAGAGTGTGCCTCATGTTGAGATGGATTTGTGTTTTAATTGTATTAAGTTTAGCGGCTTGTGTGCCAGCTACCGAGTCTGAAAGAGTTGAAGTAAATCAACTTACCGAAGAAATAAGTTTCTACCCACAACAAACAGGTGCGCAATGGCTTTACTTAGAAGAAAACGTGCCGCTTGATTCTTTACCTATTCAACTTACGGTTGAAGGCCCTATTATTATAGATGGTGAAATCTGGGTCAAAACCAGATTGGTTGGGCAAGGCTTAGACAGCTCAGACTATAGGCAGTACCGTAGTGACGGTGTTTACCTACTTAGAAAAGATAGACCTGGTACCCAAATAACCTTTGACCCGCCCATACGCCAATACCCTGAGGTTAACGGTCTACGTGTTGGTTTGTCATGGACAGGTGAAACCCAAGCAAGTTTGTACTTTCCTGAAGCACAAGCAGATAATCAAAGAAGTCAAGTAAACCTAGATTACACCTATACTGTAGTGGACCAAAGAACTATCGTTGCGCCCGCAGGAGAATTTGAAGTTTACGTCATAAACTTTGTGACCCGCACCTTTGATGAAAATGCCAACATAGTTGAAGAACTCACCCAAGAAGTCTGGTTTTCACCCTTCATAGGTGAAGTCAGAACAGAACAAGCCTACTTTTTGGTAGCTTCAAACATCTTAAGCGCAGCAGAATAGTAAGCTAACTTAAGCTGTAAATAAAGTCATAAACCTAAAAAGGTGTAAAAAATATTTCAACCCTTAGACACTCGAGCCTGCAAACTAGTTGAAGTATTTAATTTGTATCTAGATTCCTCTTCTTTTACCGTACTTTGGTTATTTGTCTGTTGTGGCAACAAGCAAAGTGGATTCATGGCTTAAGGCAGCTAAAGCCTTAGTAAAAGTATAAGAAGAACCAAGACGTGGTATTTTTGATTAGTAAGCTTAACTTGCTGTCTTTTGTCGTGCTAACTAGT
>CAYGTA010000349.1:0-5327 GCA_964352605.1 uncultured bacterium
TCAAATGCAAAAGGCTATAGGATGAAGAAAAGACCGATACGCAACAAAAATATAACCGCGTACCTCAAAAGCACGCGGTTATATTCGTTTTTATTCAAGACTTAAGCAGATGCTTTTTCTTCTGCATGAATATTTCTCAAAACAGTATGCAAAATACCACCATTACGGTAGTAATCAATTTCTACTGGTGTATCAATACGGCAGAGGGTTGAAAAGCTAAAGCTACTACCATCTTCACGACTAACATCAACTTTAACTTCTTGCGAAGGCTTAAGAGTATCATCAACATGAATACTAAAGGTTTCAGTTCCTGTTAAGCCTAAACTAGCAGCACTTTCACCTGCTTTGTACTGTAACGGCAAAATACCCATCCCAATAAGATTACTACGGTGAATACGCTCATAAGCTTCAGCAATGACTGCTTTTACACCTAGCAAAAGGGTACCTTTGGCTGCCCAGTCACGACTACTCCCCATACCGTAATCTTTACCTGACAAGATAATAGTAGGCGTTGCTGCTTCTTTATAATTAAGTGACGCTTCGTAAATGCTTTTCACCTGACCATCTGTAAAGTCAGTGGTCATACCGCCTTCTGTACCAGGTGCAAGTTGGTTTCTAAGACGAATATTAGCAAAGGTTCCGCGTGTCATGACACGATCATTACCACGGCGACTACCATAACTATTAAAGTCACGACGCTCAACGCCATTCTCTTGTAAGTACTCAGCAGCAGGTGTATCTGCAGCAATATTACCCGCAGGGCTAATATGATCCGTGGTAATGCTGTCACCCACTTTCACAAGCACTCGAGCGTTATTTATGGCTTCTATAGGTGAGGGTTCGTCACTCATATCTACAAAGAAGGGAGGTTCTTGAATATAGGTTGAGTCTGGGTTCCAGTCGTAGAGTTCACCACCACGAATAGGAATTTCGTTCCATTTTTCGTTTGACTCTTCGATACCTTTATAGATTTTTTCGAAAACTTCAGGTTTCATGGCTGCGCTCATGTGCTCAGCGATATCTTCGGTTGAAGGCCAAATATCACGTAAATAAACGTCGTTACCGTCTTTATCTTGAGCTATAGGGTCAGTTGCAAAATCAATATTTACTGTACCAGCAAGGGCGTAAGCCACAACAAGAGGTGGGCTTGCTAAGTAATTAGCTCGAGTGTGCGGGTTTACGCGTCCTTCAAAGTTGCGGTTACCTGAAGTGACGCTTGCAGCAACAATATCGCCTTCATTAATGGCGCTTACTACGGGTTCTGGAAGCGGGCCTGAGTTACCAATGCAGGTGGTGCAGCCGTAACCAACAACGCCAAAACCAATTTGCTCTAGGTAAGGCAGTAAGCCTGTATCAGTTAAATATTCAGTTACAACTTTAGACCCAGGCGCTAAGCTTGTTTTGGTGTAAGGTTTTTGCTTTATGCCTTTTTCAACGGCTTTTTTAGCTACAATGCCGGCAGCTATAAGAACACTTGGGTTAGAGGTATTGGTGCAACTGGTTATGGCGCTAAGAACCACATCACCATGTTTAAGGGTAAAGTCGCTTGTTTCACCATGACGCTCTATGCTGTTTGACGCTGTTACCTTGAGCTGCTCAGCACTTAAACCATGACCTGAGGGGCCTACCGGACGCTCTAAAGATTGTTGCCATTCTGACTTCATGTCACTTAAGTTAATGCGGTCTTGAGGGCGCTTAGGGCCAGCGAGTGCTGGTTCTACCGTTGCAAGGTCAAGCTCTAAAGTATCAGCAAAGTCTGGGTCTGGTGTGTCATCTGTTCTGAACATGCCTTGCGCTTTGCTGTAAGCCTCAACAGCAGCAACTTCATCAGGTAAACGACCTGTTTGCTCTAAGTAACGCAGCGTTTCAACATCGACAGGAAAGAAGCCCATGGTTGCGCCGTACTCGGGTGCCATGTTGGCAATGGTGGCACGGTCAGGTAACGTCATGCTGCTAAGCCCAGCACCATAAAACTCAACAAATTTACCCACTACGCCTTTGTTACGAAGCATTTCAGTAACACGAAGCGTAAGGTCAGTAGCAGTAACGCCTTCTTTGAGTTTGCCCACAATTTTAAAGCCAATAACTTCAGGCATTAGCATGTAAATAGGTTGGTTAAGCATAACCGCTTCAGCTTCAATGCCACCCACACCCCAACCCACAACACCAAGACCATTAATCATGGTGGTGTGAGAATCTGTACCTACTAAAGAATCTGGGTAAAGTTCATTGTTTTTACTAACCTGAACACCTTTAGCAATGTATTCAAGGTTTACTTGGTGAACAATGCCGCTTGCAGGGGGTACCACTCTAAAGTTATCAAAGGCACTTTGACCCCAACGTAAAAACTCGTAGCGTTCACGGTTGCGCTCAAACTCTATAGCAGAGTTATTTGCAAGCGCAAAAGGGCTATCGTACTCATCTACTTGAACACTATGGTCAATCACAAGGTCAACGGGCACTTGCGGATTAATTTTATTAGGGTCACCACCCATGCGCTGCATGGCACTACGCAAAGCAGCCAAATCAACCACAGCAGGTACACCCGTAAAGTCTTGCAGAATAACTCGAGCTGGCTTAAAGGGGATTTCTAGTTCGGCTGGTTTCGCAGGGTTATAAGTGGCTAAGTTACGTACATCTTCTTCAGTAACGTCATAGCCATTTTCGTTACGCAATACAGACTCTAAGAGTACTTTAATTGAAAAAGGTAGCTTATCAACACTACCAACACCCTCTTCTTGCAATTTGGCTAAACGGTAGTAATGATAGCTGTTACCACCCACTTGTAAACTTTCTTTGGTTCCAAAACTATTCTTCTGCGGATATTTTGCCATACTTACTCCTTTATCTTAATCTTAGTTTATATCCTTAAGAGCATTAGGCACTGTTAATTGTCAGAAACTCGAGCCTGTTACCAAAAGGATCATTTACGTAAAAACGTTTTGTATTGGGTAGTTTATCATCCCACTTAGGCTTTATTTTAGTATCTTCTAAGTGTTTGAAGAGTGTTTCTATACCTGTAACCCTAAAAGCAGGATGCGCTTTTGTGGCAGGCCTGAAGTCTTTCATGACACCCAAATGCAAGCCAAACCCATCAGCTTGAAACCAAATACCTCCACGGGCCTTAAGCGCCTCGGGTTTTTCAATTTCTTCAAGACCTAATAAGAGACCATAAAAAGCTCGAGCTTTATCTTCTTGACCTGCTGGCATGGCTAGTTGCACGTGATCTAAAGCAATTATCATTTGCTTAAACTCCCGTAAAGAAAAAAGCTTTGGGTTTGATTGACGTTTGCCTGCCAGCCTAGCGCTTGCAAACATTGGCTGAGTGATTTGGGTTCATAAAAAAGTTTGACAATTTCAAATTCACGTCCGTCTTTTAGGTTTCGTTTCGCATTCGTAGACGCTTCACCATAATTGTAGTGTCCTTGCCGCAAGAACCACTCATCATATTCACTCGCTCGTTCACGGTAATACTCGAGTTGTTCGTTTATGTACTTGTCATGCTGCATGACTCAAGCTCCTAAAGGTTGTACCTCTAGTTTTGCGCTATGCTACATGATATGAAAGAATCAAAATCACTTAGTGTCAAAATCATAAACAGCTCAGAAGCCGCAGACATTCTCATGAACCCAAAAACCCTCAGGCAACTCGAGCCTTTCTTAGCTAAACCCTGCACCATAAGCCAAGCAGCCCACGAAACCCACGAAAAAGCCAACACCGTGCTTGCTCGCGTAAAGCGCTTCGAGAAACTCGAGCTTGTCAAGGTCATTAAAGAAGAAAAACGAGGAGGCCGCCCTATAAAGCACTATCAAAGTACCGCCAACATCTTTTTTGTGCCTTACGAAGCCACTACCGCAGAAACCCTAGAAGTCATGATGCAAGAACGCGACCTCTACTTCGCAAGCTTGCTAAGGCGTGGCGTGGTGCAAGCCAGAACTGAAGATATTGGCACGTGGGGCACACGCATTTACAAAGACCAACGCGGACGCCTACAAATACAAACCGCAGTAACCCCAGACAAAAACTACACCATGTTAGATGCCGACAGACCCGCAGTGTTAAGCGCATGGCGTGACAGTGTCTACCTTGATTACCAAGATGCCAAAGCGTTACAAAAAGAAATGTTTCAACTTTTACAAAAATACAACCAAAAAGAAGGCGCCCAACGCTACATCGTGCGTTTAGGCATGGCCGCCATTAATTCTTAGCCAAGCTAAGCAGCTTAGTTAAACAAAACATAAGCAAAGCCACTCTAACAGTCCAAGCAATCGTTCTTAACCAGTTCGTTTGCACCAAATTCCTGTGAGCTAACTCATTAAACCCCAACGTTAAAACACTATGCGCAGGCACCTGCAAAAAAGCCGTTGAAAACCAAATAACCCCGAGCAACGCTAAACCCAGCCAAGCTAACCACAGAGGCATAAAGCTAGGACGCTGCCAAATCAACATAACAGCAGTAATAAGCTCAACAAACATAGGAACAACAACCACATACGTCGTTAAATTATTATGCTGAACCTCATAATTAACAAAGCTACTCTGCCCCACCGCACTAAATAACGGATAATGAACAACCTGCACAAACCAAATAAGCCCCGTCATAAAAAACGTAGCCAAAACATTCAGCAAAAAAACCATAACTCGAGTCTAAAGCCTAAACTCAACTTCATTTTGCGAGCCAAAGAACAAATAAAAGGTAAACTCTGACCCATGCCTCACGCACTCAGCCTCGACATTGGCGGCAGCCACATAACAGCAGCCCTCATCAACACCCAAACTCGAGCCATACTCGAGCCCTCCATCTCACGTAAAGCTGTTAATGCCAATGCTTCTGCCACTGAACTCATAAAAACATGGGCTAGCGCGGCACGTGAAACTTTAAAAGAGGATACTGCCTTAAGCCATATTGGTATTGCCATGCCAGGCCCCTTTGACTACGCCACAGGCATATCAAAATTAGAACACAAATTTGCAGCCTTATATAACCTTAATGTAAAAAAGCTATTAGCCAATGAACTAGCATTAACTACCCCTATTTACTTTGAAAATGATGCCAGCCTATTTGCCTTAGGTGAATACTGGGCAGGCGCAGCCAAAAACACAAAACGCATGATCGGCATAACCTTAGGCACAGGCTTAGGGGCAGGCTTTATAGAAAACGGCAACATATTAACGCAAGACCCACGCATACCCCCCAAAGGTGAACTCTGGGATGTAGCTTACCTAAAGGACATTGCAGAAACCTACGCCAGTGGCACAGCGCTACAAAACAGCTACCAGCAAGCAACAAACAAAACCCTAACAGGCAAAGCCATTGCTGACCTAGC
>CAYGTA010000350.1:0-2316 GCA_964352605.1 uncultured bacterium
CTTATTTATCGTATGACCGAGCGTAACTTTAACCCTGCTATGGCGATGGCTGCTGATTTGGTGATTGCTGAAGTTGAAGAAATAGTGCCACTAGGGCAGCTTGACCCTAATGAAATTGTTACCCAAGCTAATTTTGTTGATTATCTTGTGCAAGCAAAGGTCAGATTAGCAGATTTAGGAAGTTCAGCATCCATTAAAGACAGCCGCAAAAAAGCTGATGATGTACGCATGAACATAGCAAGGCGAGCCCTACAAGAATTAACTAAAGGGGATGTTGTGAATCTAGGTGTGGGCATACCTACACTAGTCGCTGACCTTATAACAGCTGAGCACGGTATTATTTTACACAGCGAAAATGGCATGCTTGGGGTTGGCCCTGCACCCGAAGAAGGGGGCGCGCTCGAGTACCCTGTGAATGCCAGCAAAGTACCTGTCACCGCTTTACCTGGCAGTAGCTATTTTGACAGTAGTGACTCGTTTGCCATGATTCGCGGAGGGCATATTGACGTGGCCATTATGGGCGGATTGCAAGTCGATGAGTCAGCCAGCCTAGCCAACTGGGCCGTACCCGGTAAGCCTTTACTGGGTGTAGGTGGCGCTATGGACTTAGCCAGTGGTGCCAAGAAACTTATGATTACCATGACGCACGTCACCCCAAAAGGTAAAGCCAAAATAGTGCCAGAAGCTACGCTCCCCCTAACAGCTATAGGCGCAGTGGATATGATTATTACCGACTTAGCTGTGTTTAAGTTCATTGAAGGCAAACTCACCCTAATAGAACTCATGCCAGACGCCACGTTAGAGCAAGTTCGTGAAAACACCACCGCAAGTTTTGCAGAGGCCCTTCAGTCATGACCTTTGCTGTTATTGACAATGTAACAATTCACTATGACTTAATAGGAGGTGCTGAAAAACCAACGCTTGTCTTTCTTAACTCGCTAGGCAGTGACTTTCGTATATGGCACAAAGTCAGCCCAGCCTTTCAAGAAAACTACCAAATTTTGCACTACGATAAACGGGGACACGGCCTTTCAGATGTACCCCCAGCACCCTACAGCATTCAAGATCACAGTAACGACCTAAAAGGACTACTCGACTACCTCAAATTAACTAACGTTATTTTAATTGGCGTTTCAGTAGGTGGGCAGATTGCCCTTGAATTTGCTGCTAGCTACCCAGAGCAAGTAAGTTCACTGGTGCTTAGTGATACAGGTATGAAGCTAGGCACAGCCGAATTTTGGAATGACCGTATTGACAATGTAAGTAGAGAAGGACTCGAGTTTTTTGCTGAGCCTATTTTGGCTAGATGGTTTACGCCTAGTATTTCTAAAAATGATTTGGCTGGCTACAAGAACATGCTGGTGCGCACGCCTTTAGCCGGCTATGCGGGTACTTGTGCTGCTATTCGAGATGCTGACTTGCGAGACTTAGCCAAAACAGTGCAAACTCCTGCACTGGTAATGACAGGTGCGCAAGATCAATCTACGCCTCCTGAGCTGGGTCAAGCTTTAGCAGCTGCACTGCCAAACGCTAGCTTTGAACTTATAGAAGGTGCTGGGCACTTTCCTTGTATTGAGCAGCCACAGCAAACCATTAAACACATGAAAGCGTTCTTGAAGGGAATAAGGAGTAAGTAGTGTTTTTACGAACTACTAGTTAATTATGTCAACGTTTGATAAAGGTATGCAAAAGCGCCGCTCTGTTCTTGGTGATGCTCATGTGGATAGAGCCGAAGCTAATAAAACAGCGTTTGATGAAGATTTTCAGGAATTTATAACTCGCTACGCGTGGGGAGAAGTCTGGCAAGGTGAAGCCCTGAGTGTAAAAGAACGTCACTTTATTACCTTAGCTATGATGGCAGCCCTTGGTAAAGAACATGAATTTAGTATGCATGTAAGGGCAACTAAGCAAACAGGTGTGAGTCAAGAAGAACTTGCCGATATTTTAAAAACAGTTGCTATTTATGCAGGCTTACCCGCAGCAAACACGGCAATTGGTTTGGCAAAAAAAGTCTATGAAGAAAGTGAGCTTTAAAGATGAGTAAGTCAGAAAGCAAAAAACTCATTTCAACACCAGATTGGTCTGTGCATCCACCTTACTTACATCCAGACTATAAGTCAACCGTCAAACGAGCACCCCAAAATGACTTAGCTATGCTACCGCAACGCCTATCTGATTTAACAGGTCCTGCTTTTGGTGAAGGTTATGTAAGCCCAGAAGATGCTGACCTTACTATGAATTCAAGAGTAAACGGTGAGCCTATTGGTGAGCGCATTATTGTGGTGGGTAAAGTGACGGATGATGCAGGGAAACCTA
>CAYGTA010000350.1:2416-5319 GCA_964352605.1 uncultured bacterium
ATGATTGAAATTTGGCAAGCAGATGCCCAAGGTATTTTTAAACATAAAAGCGACCCTAAACATAAAAATGCAGACCCAAACTTCAAAGGCTTTGGCCGCGCTGAAACCGTAAAAAACGGTCAATTTTTCTTTGAAACCGTAAAACCAGCAAAATCGGTCTTAGATGATGACACGCAAAGCCCCTACATTCGCTTACGAGTATTTGCCAGAGGCATGCTAACGCACGCAAGCACAAGACTCTACTTTAGTGATGAAGACAACAGCAACGACCCCATCCTAAACAGTGTGACAAAAGAGCGACAAAACACCCTAATAGCAACACTCGAGCCTCCTAATACCTATCGTTTTGATATTCATTTGCAGGGGGATAATGAAACAGTATTTTTTGATATTTAGTGTAGCCTTATGAGCCTATTCCCGTCACAGTCACAGCTTTTTGAAAAGCTATTCAGCACGGCTGAAATAGCCAGTATTTTTTCAGATGAACGCTACCTTGCTAATATGCTTTTGTTTGAACTTGAACTTGCCAAGGCACAAGCTGATTTAGACATTATTCCTAGAGAAGCAGCAGAGCAAATAAGCTCGAGTATTGTTTCATTTACGCCTGATATAGCTAAACTCTCAGACGCTACAGAGAAGTCAAGCATTCCAACAATTGAATTGCTTAAGCAGTTACGTGAGCATGTTGGCGGTGAAGCAGCCTCTTTTATTCATTGGGGTGCAACCAGTCAAGATGTCATGGATACAGCGGTTGTACTGCAAATTAAAGACGCTATTGAACTTTTAGAAGCAAGTCTTAATGATTGCGTTTTTCAGTTGGTAAACTTAGCTGAAAAGCATAAACTCAGTATTATGTCGGGTCGTACGCACTCGCAGCAAGCTTTGGTTATTACCTTTGGCTTTAAAGTCGCAAACTGGTTAGCGCCCTTGTTGCGGCATAAAGAACGCCTTACAGAACTCAAAAAACGAGTTGTAATTTTGCAATTTGGTGGTGCTGTCGGTACCCTTGCTTCTTTAGCAGATACCGGCATTGCGGTGCAAGAAAAACTTGCTAAGAACTTAGGGCTTGGACTTGCGCTTATGCCTTGGCACAGCCAGCGGGATAGCTTTGCTGAACTTGCAAGCTGGCTTTCACTCGTTACGGGTAGCCTTGCCAAAATGGCGCAAGATATCATTCTGTTAGTTCAAAGTGAAATAGGTGAACTAAAAGAATCAAACGACCCCAGTAGGGGCGGCTCGAGTACCATGCCTCAAAAAAGCAACCCCATACAAAGTGAACTCATTATTACGGCGGCAAGACAAAATGCGCAGCTTCTAGCCAGCATGCATAACGCCCTAATTCAAGAGCACGAGCGCGGAACGCATGGTTGGCAGCTCGAGTGGTTAGCTTTACCACAAATGTTTCATCTTAGTGCCTCAGCCCTCAAAAAAGCGCTTTGCTTAAGTCAAAATATGATTGTTAATACAGATGTCATGCTTGCTAATGTGAAGGCGTCAAAAGGTATTATGTTAGCCGAATACTATAGTTTTGAGCTTGCCAAGCAAATGCCTCGCGCAGAAGCTAAAGCCTTAGTAAAGCAGGCAGTTGCCAAGCAGCGCAGTTCCGCTAGGCATCTTGCTGATGAACTTGCTGATTTAACAAACCCAAGTACGGATTGGTCAAGCAAAAAAGATGAAGCTAGTTACTTGGGTAGTAGTCTTAGCTTTATTGAAACTATCATTCAGGAAGCAAAAAAGGATTTAGATGCGTAAAAGCTTGAGATAGCTGAGTTCATTTGTTCTGAATAGCTGAATAGCCTTGAGTTAGGGACAGCATGAGTATAAAAAGAAGAAGCGAAAATCGAGCGTGAAGAAAGCCTACGCACAAAGCTGTTAAAAGGTAAAATGAGTCTTAAGAATCATAGTTTATAAAAATGTAGCTTAAGGAGATACCATGGCAACCCTTCACCTTATGATTGGCTTACCTTGCGCAGGTAAAACAACCCTTGCTAAAAAACTCGAGCATGAGCTTTCAGCCATTCGGTTTACGCCAGATGAATGGCATAGAAAATTGTTTGGCCAAGACGCTGAGCATCCTGATCACACGGAAAGGCATGCAAATATAGAGGCTTTACTGTGGGATGTAGCTGCTGCCCTTTTAACTAAAGATGTTGATGTTATTTTGGATTTTGGTATGTGGTTTAAAGATGAAAGAGCTGAGTTTAGAGCTCGAGCTGCAAAACTAGGTGCTAAGACAGTGATTCATTATTTAGATGTTCCGCATGAAGAACTGCTTAGGCGTTTAGAGCAAAGGAATCAACAAGACCCTAAAGATATTACCTTTATTCCACTTGAAATGTTAAGAGAGTGGTTTCCTATGTTTGAAGCACCTGATGAACAGGAATTAAATCTGAATAATATATAAGGCTCACGCTTAGTAGAAAAGATGGGTGAAGCTATTTTTTAGCTCTGAGGCAGCTAGTATTGCTTAGCCTCATACTAAACTGATTAGATCGTGTCATAAAACTGAGTGAGTTAGAGCGTACTCCCCGAATTTGTCTCGACTACGTCGGCAAGGTCGGAATGATAAAGCAGTGCGACATTTATAATTCAGCTTAGTATCAGTTAAGAAAAGTTAGTCACACGCTTCTTATTGAACGAAGCTACGTTTATGATAGCCACAAGCATTGCTTTGGCAATGGCAAGGAGAATTGTGACGAAACCCCTGATTGGCATAAAACAACATCCGAATGAAACGATTGATCTGCTTTTAAGAAGGCGCTCTGTGAAAGTTACTTTTCAAACGCAGCCTGCCCCTATTCAAGAAGATTTAGAAACTATTTTGCGTTGCGCTATTAGAGTGCCTGATCATAAGAAGCTTGCGCCTTGGCGTATTCAGGTGCTGCAAGGTGAAGCTCAAGAAA
>CAYGTA010000351.1:0-5317 GCA_964352605.1 uncultured bacterium
ATTAACCTTTCTGCTTTAGAACGCCGCGCTTCGTCTTTGAGTGGGCGACGCTCAGTTAAGAAGCAATGGCAAGCAGCATGGTTACTCAAAGCCATAACTTGCATTGATTTAACTACCTTAGCTGGGGATGACACAGCGGGTAAAGTAGCTAGACTTTGTGCCAAAGCAAAGCAGCCTGTTCGGCAAGACTTGCTTGCTGCTTTAGGTATGGAGGACGCTGGGCTCACGGTCGGAGCAGTGTGTGTTTACCCGACCATGGTACCGCATGCTGTTAAAGCACTGAAAGGCTCTAATATACCGGTTGCTTCAGTAGCTACGGGTTTTCCTGCTGGGCTTACACCCTTAAAGCAACGACTCGATGAAATTCGTTTTGCGGTTGCTGAGGGTGCTACAGAGATTGATATTGTTATAACGCGTGAATTTGCGCTTACAGGGCAGTGGGATGCTCTTTTTAATGAGGTTGCAGCCATGCGTGAGGCTTGCGGTGAGGCGCACTTAAAAACAATTTTGGCAACAGGTGAACTAGGTCATTTTAGAAATGTTTATAAGGCAAGCTGGGTGTGTATGCAAGCCGGTGCTGACTTTATTAAGACATCAACGGGTAAAGAAGGTATTAATGCCACGCTACCCACTAGCCTTGTTATGCTGCGCGCTGCTCGTGATTACTTTGAGCAAACAGGGCAAAAGATTGGCTTTAAGCCCGCTGGTGGCATTCGCACTGCAAAAGATGCACTCACATGGCAAATCTTAATGAAAGAAGAACTCGGTAATGACTGGCTCGAGTCTGATTTGTTTAGGTTTGGTGCGAGTAGTTTACTTACCGATATTGAGCGTCAGTTAGAACATTTTGTTACAGGACGTTATTCTTCTGGGTTCAGGCATCCTATGGCTTAAAGGGTATTTGAGAAGTTCTTATGCTTATAAGTGACGAGAAGAAATTCATATTTATTCATGTACAAAAAACGGCAGGAATAAGTGTAGAAACTGTTTTGAAACAGCAAGAACCAAACCTCAAGTATTGGCATGGCAGGCATGGGCACGCTGTTAATGGTTTTAAAGATTTAGGGCAATCTGGCTGGAATGAATATTTTAGTTTTGCTTTTGTAAGAAATCCTTGGGATCGTTTGGTTTCTTGGTATTCTATGATTGAAGCAGCTAAACATAAATTGTCTATTGAGGAGCGTTCAAGTCAAACTCCTTTTAAAAGTGCCTTGTGGAATTATGCTTTAGGTTGTTCAGACAGTTTTGAGAGCTTTTTGTATAACTGCACTGATATTATTTTTGACTTGGGGTGTAAGAAATCTTTTGCTTACAATCAACTTGATTATTTGACCAATGAGTCTGGTGAGCTGGTTGTTGACTTTATTGGGCGTTATGAATCGTTGCAAGAGGATTTTTCAAAAGTGCTACCAAAACTTGGGCTAGCTCAGCGGACTCTACCTCGACTCAACCAAAGTCAACACAAACACTATAGCCAGTGGTATACAGCAGATACGCAGCACTTAATTGCAGATAGATTTTCTCGAGATATTGAGGCTTTTGATTACAAGTTTGAAACTATCGCTCCTCAGTATAACTCCTAATCCTCTTTCGACTTTCTAACCTCACAATTTTATCTTTTTTGCAATACATATAGCTTGGGGTTATGACCACTATGGGCAACTTGAAGCGATTCTTTAACAAGCCACATTCCATCTAAACCAATAATTTCTTCAAACAGCCTAATCTCATGCGTCAAAATAACCAGCCTAGCACCACGAGTTGACACTCGAGCTATTTCCTTTAAGAAGTCTGGGTAGAGTTTGGCGTTTTGTTTGTGACTGCCTATGTTATCTCCCCAGGGTAGATCAGCGGTTATTACGTTAAAGCTGTTTTCTTCGTACTCGAGTTGGGTTGCGTCTCCTTGTATGAAACTTATTTTTTTGCAGTTTGCTGCGTCTGCGTTGGCTTGGGCGCAGCTTAGTGCTTCTGGGTCATTATCTATAGCAATGAGTTGGTTTAGCTTGGTTTTTTTGAGGGCTTGCTCTATGGCTAGGGTGCCTGAGCCGCACATTATATTTAGGTAGCTTTCATCTTGTTTAACTCGAGCTAGGTCGTTCATGATAGCAGCTAGGCTTGCGTTGAGTCCGCCTTTGCGGTTGCAGACTCGCCAAGGTCTTACGCTTAAGGGTCGGGGGCTTAATCTGGTGAGGACTTGCCAGCCTTTTTCATAGGGGGTTATGCGCAGCATAAGATCGCCCTCTTCATTGTTAAATGGTAAATGGATGGCTTTGGCGAGTTCTGTGCCTAAGCGTTGAAAGACGGCTGAGTCTTTTCCTGCAGCTTCGATGCGTAAGCTGCTAAAGCTGCCTTTGGCTTGCTTCTGAGCGAAACTTAGTGCTTCGGTTAGGGTGGGTAAGTATTGATTACTGAGCAGAGCTTTGGGGCGTGGTACTTCAAATTCACTAACCACATAAACAGCTACGGCTCGCTTGAGTTCTTTTAAGGGACTTAGGTCTTGTGAAGAGCGAAAGCGAATAGCGGTTGGGGTTTGTGATATCAGATTGACGCCCTGAATGGCTTTAAGTTCTCTTAAGGCGTAAGCTAGCGTTCCTTGTAGACACTCGAGTTCAAAGAGGCGACCTTGAACTTTTCCTGTTGTTTTTTCTTGTGCTGCTTCTCGCCTTTTATCTTCTTGTCTTTTTGGATTCCTTGTGCTTGAGCCTCGTCGGTCTTTTGCCACATGAGGATTTTCAGATACACCTAATTTTGATGTTTTGGTTTGCTTGGCTCGGTTAGTTCTGGTTTTTAGGCTTACTTTGCCTTTTGGGTTTGTTTTTTTGTTGCCTTTTGTTTTCATAATTTCTTTCTAAAATTGAATGGTGAGCTTAAAGGCTTAGCGTTGCCCGACTCTACAAATATCAGATACGCTGCAGTCTCGGCATCTAAAGCCGGGGTTAGGTGTTACGATGCCGCGTTTAAACTTTTGATGGGCTGCAGCTATTTTTTGTTGCTGGTTTGCCATACGTCGCCATATATAGGCAATCCCCTCATCATACGCTGCTATGGGCTCAGCTCCAACAGGCCAAACAAAGATATTTACTTTTGTGACGCGTCCTTTAAATCGCTCGAGCATGTAGTTAGCTGCAAAGAGTTCATTCCATCTTTTATCAATATAGCTTGCCGCTTCGCTTTGCTCTGTCACACTTTTGGGTTCTACAAATCTATAGAAGTTAATTTCGCTACCCATTCGACCTGCTGCGTCCATATAGGCAAAAGGGGAATCATCGCTAGGGCTGACAATCTCACCAAAATTTAAAACTGAAAAGCGTTCTTCGTGCTGGTTAAGCCATGATGCATAATCACTAAACTCAGCTTTTAGTAGCTCTAAACGAGCAGGGTTTAACTTCTGGTAGTCACGCATTTGATTGATAAGCTCGAGCCAGTCAGGTTTATCATCTGTTGGTGGCACTTGCGCTTCAGCCCAGTAGCGAAAAGCGCAGTCATCATAACGTAAGAGTTTTTGTACAGAAATACGCCCTAACGCTAAGGGTTCAATGGTAGCACTAAATTGCTCTGTAGATTCAAGCTCGAGTCTGCTTGCTGCTGCTAGTTCAGGTAATGCCATTACGGTTTTGGGGTCTTGCTTTATGAGGTCTAGGTTGACTTCTAAAGGGCCACTTTGGTTAGCCTCTGAGTACGTTATGACAACCGTATCTGCTCTTGAACGCAATTCTTCGTAGAGGCTTGTATCTCTACCTAAATAGCGTTTAGGTAAACCAAGATTAGCAAAGCTTGTGTTTAGCTGCTGGCGTTCTTCTTCAGGTATAAAGTAATCCTCAGACTCACCAACACTGTAAGCACCTTCAACAGCGTGAAGCACGTAGGCTTTTTTAAAGCGTCTGCCTGAAGCTAGTTTATGATTCAGTAACGCCACACCCCCTTTGGGTCGGTCAAACAAAAAGGTTTCTTGCAGTAAAGCTGACCACCAACGCCTAAAGGAGGCGCCTTTAGCTAAGGTACTGGCTTCTTTCGCTCTTAACAGCGCGTGTTTCTTAAACTGCTCCCAAGCTAAGCTCTCATCGCTAATTAAGTCATAGCGAATGTCAGGCAAACTTGTTTCTAGTAAAGACTCCGCCCACGCGAGCTCCCGACCACTTTCTTCTAACTCGAGTAAACCTAGCCATTTTTTCCAGTCTTGCGTTAAGTCAAATTCGTGGGCTAATACATGCATGGCTTCTAAACCTGCCACGCCTTTATTTAGAGCGGCATTGGCGAGTTCTTTTAAGTCAGGAATGGCGAGTAATCTTGAGGCTGTTGGGTAGTCAGGCAGCTCTAGTAAATCTAAAAGCAGACGTCCCGCTAGCGTGTCCGCAAGGGCTTTTGGGGTTTCATCCATCATGGGTACACCGTACTCATCTGCTAAGGCTATAAACGCCTTAATTTCTCTATCTGGCATAATGACGGCTAAGTCAAGCTTATTCAAGCCTTCAGCTAAATCTTTTTTTAAAGAACGCAACACCCATCTTGCTTCTGTGACAGGGTTAGAGGCTTTATAAACAAGCTGACTCGAGTTGTTTCTGGCTGGCAGGCTTAGGCTTGCTTTTTCATTGGGTGGGCATTCAGGTAAACTTAAGTAAACCTCACAATGACTCGTGAGTGCTTTAAAAATACGTAGTTCTATGGGCCCTATTTCTCTAAATCCATCTACAATTATTACGTCAGCTTCTGGGGCTTGGCTCAAACTTAAAGCGTGGTTTAGAGTTTCAAGTCGAAAGTCATCGTAATCCCAAGAGGCTACGTTGAGCTTTTCGTAACGCGCGAATACTTCTTTTAAGCGTTTCATTTCTTCATCTTTAGGGTTAATGCTTTTTGGGTTTAAACCATAGCGTTTGGCTTCAGCTATTGCTTGCGCAAAGAGTCTTGCTTCACCCGGTGCAGGCACTTCGTTTCTAAGCTCTAGTAAGGCTTCACCTACCAGCGCTAAGCGCCCTGTGCCTACAAGCAAGGGTTTGAGTTTGAGTGCATTAGCTAGCAGGCGATAATAGACTTGCTGTGAGCTTAAAAATTCCACACCTAAAAGTGCACCTGCTTGGGTTAGTTTTTGGTAAACATAAGACCTTTGGCTGGGTAAGCCTACCCACCATACTCGTTTACCTTCAGTAGCAAAGGTTCTCACTTTTTCTATTAAGTAGCTTGTTTTACCAGAAGCTGCCGGCGCAATCAGAAGATGCATGATATTAGTGTATGTTAAACAGCTAGTCTTTTGGTTTTTTAGCTATTAATTCTATTTAGCAGCGAGAGCTACCTTCGAAGTGAAAAGGTTTGCGATATCGTT
>CAYGTA010000352.1:0-5316 GCA_964352605.1 uncultured bacterium
TTATTTTGCTTTTATGATGAAAAGTATATTTTATAGGCTTACCTGTGACGCCTTTACAAAGCAGTTTGTTGGTCTTGTTTACGAAGATACAAAGCTAAGATTGCTGAGTCACTGGCATAGTGTGACAAAATAAGGAACTAATGCCTATATTCATTATTAACAAACCCCTTGGCCTTACCTCACATGACGTTGTTGCTAAAGTACGTAAACTCTTAAGAACCAAAAAAGTGGGTCACGCTGGTACGCTTGATCCCTTAGCGACAGGTGTGCTGGTCATTTTGACTGAAGAAGCCACCAAACTCTCGCAGTACTTAACCGATTCAGATAAGCACTATTTAGCATGGGTATCTTTTGGTGCTGCAACTGAAACGCTAGATGCCGAAGGACCAATTACAGAAACAGCAGATGCCTCTCATTTAAAACGTGAAGATTTAGCGCCTGCGTTACTACCCTTCTTAACATTAACAGAACAGTTACCCCCACAGTACTCAGCTATTAAAAAAGGTGGCGTGAAGGGTTACGAAGCAGCTCGTAAAGGAGAACATTTAGATTTACCACCCCGCCCTGCCAAGTACCATCAAATTGAGGTGCTTGGTTTTGCTGAAAGGCAAGAAGATATCAGTCAAACCTTTAGCTTATCACCAGAAAATTTTGGTTGGTACCCTAACAAAACAGGCGTTACAGTAGAACTACCCGAAACGCTAGGCAAGTACCCAACTGCCTTACTTTACATAAGGGTACAAGCAGGTACTTACATAAGGTCATTTGCTAGAGATATAGGTGAAGCACTCGGCCTGCCAGCCCACCTAAGTGGCCTAGTAAGAACAAGGGCGGGTAACAATGGTTTAGAAGAAGCCATTGAGTTAGAAGAGATTGTCAATCATGAAGGTACGCTAGCTGTAAATGCACTTAGTTACCCTAAACTCACTTTAAGTAACGAAGAGACCCTAAGAGTAAGACAAGGTCAAAGGTTAAAACTCGAGCTTAAAGGTCGCACGGTATTGGTTTCTGAAAGCAATGACTTGGTTGCTATTGTTGAAAAGCAGGAGGGTAAAATGAAGTTTTTACGTGTCTGGCAGGGTATTTGAGTTTCACTGATGCTTGATTCTATTAAACCCGTAGGCCGTTTAGAAGATTTTTTAATTGAGTGAATAGCCACCAAAAAGTTGCAGTTTAGTGAATTCGTATTGTACTTCTATGGTTTGCCCTAGACTTAGGCTTGATTCACCGGTAATGAGTAGTATGACTTTTGCAGTTTTGCTGTCTAGCATAGCAAGTTGGTCTTTATTGAAGTTTGCTCGGTCAGTTAGGGTCACACTATTTTGGCTTAGGTCTATGGTTTTGGCTGAGCCAAAGACGTAACGTTGTTGCAAAATAGCTTCACCGTTGTTGGGTGCTATGTAGAGTTGGCTTTTAACTAGGCCGTTTAGGTTGCCTGCTAGGGTTAGCTGTAAGCTGTAGTCTAGACCTAAGTTTTTGAGTCGCTCAGTTGGAATGTTTTGCTTACTAAAGTCAAACACAATGCCGTTTTCACTTGGCACAGTTTGGTTTAGCTCTGTTGTTACGCTTGAGACGTTAAGGCTTAAGTTTGTTAAGTCGTAGTTTAGATTTGCCTCGCCTACTTCACTAAAGCTAAGTGTTCCGCCTGTTATGACGATAGCTAAGCGCAACTTTTTTTCTTTTATGCCTGCTAGTTGCTCGGCGTTTAACAGCACTGTTTTTTGAACTTCGGTTCTAGTGGTGAGTAAACTAAACTGCACTTCATCGCCTAGTAAGTATTTAGTTTGCAAAGGGCTTTCAGCATTGTCAGGCGCTAAGTACGCTTGCATGCTTATAGCAGCCGTAATGGGGCCTGTTTTGCTTAACTCGAGTGTGTAGCTTAGGCTTGCAGCGTTTAGGTCAGCGGCTAGTGTCTGGTTACTAAAATCAATGTTGAAGCCTTGTTCGTTCGGTATGGTGAGGTTTAAGTTTAGTACATTTGCTGCTTGAGCTATGTCTACAGTGAAGGGTGCAAAGGGTGACGTGAAAGGACCAATGTTTCCTGATTTGCTTGCACTCAAGTTCTTAGTTAAATCAATTTGGCTGCTAGGTGTTGTTATTGCGAAGTTGCCTTTAGCTTCTGGAAGGTCTGATTCTAATAGATTTACATTTATGGCTATGGGTGCGAAGCTGCAAGCACTGAGCATTAAAAGCAAACTAAAGGTCTTACTGAGCTGTGTACAAATCATTACTTATCCTTTTTGTTGACTAGCTCGAGCTAGCTTGGCTTGAGGGGTTTTTAGCATATAGTGTTTTGCTTTCGGTGTTCTGACATGATTTTTTGTAAGGGTCTTCAGTCAGAGTTCTGCTGAGCCTAGCTTGGGTATCCATTAGAAAAATGCACTCAAACTCATGTTCATCTCAAGAATCTTATAGCCTTAGCCTCAAAACTGAGCTAGGTTTTACTTAAGTCTCTTCTTGTATCTTTTTCTAGCAAGCTTTGCAGTCTTTGCTTAGGGTAGACTAGTCATCTTGTGACGATCACTCGCTACACTGGTAGTGTCATTACTAATTTTTTAGATACCTTGGAGCATGCTCATGCTGAGCTAGGCGATTTGTTTTTTATGCCTTTAGGTAAAACAGATTTGCTTATGGTTTGTAGTGACAGTTTAGCTTATGAGGTTTTGGTTACCCAAAAAGATAAATTTACAAAGTTAGGTGCTGAAGGTCAAAAGCCCGGCTTGCAGCGTGTCTTAGGGAATGGCTTACTTACCAATAGTGAGTTTGAATCGTGGTTTTCACATCGGCAAATTATGCAGCCCTTCTTTCAAAAGAAGCAAGTCGAGCTTTTCTCTGCTAGCGTAGTTGCTGCTTGTCATAGGCTTTTGGAGGCTTGGAGGCAGAGTACTGAAGCTCTTGATTTAACGAAAGCGATGCATGATTTAACCTTAGAGCTTATGTTTGAGTTTGTCTTTTCACTCTCAGCTAGCGAGGCGAAGCAGCATCCTATTGTGGTGCCACTTAATTTGGCGATTGCTAGGAATAAGCTTATTAAAGAAACGTCTACTCGTTTAGATGCCCTTATTTACCCGCTCATTGAGGCGCGTAGGCAAGCTATGCGTGAGGGAAAATCTTTTAATGATTTGCTTAATCTTTTGCTCTTAGCTAAAGATGCCACTTCGGGTGAAGGTCTGAGTGATCTTGACTTGCGTAATGAGTTAGTCACGGTTTTTGCAGCTGGTCATGAAACCACCGCGAATGCGCTAGTCTGGGTGTTTGCTGCCTTAAGCAATCATGAAGATGCTTTAGCGAAGCTTCGTACAGAATTAGAGTCTATTAAGCTTCTTGATGGTAACGCAGTTAAACAAGCCAGTTATTTACAAGCAGTTTTTAAAGAAAGCTTACGGCTTTACCCTGCCATTCCATTTGCACCCAGAGTAGCTAAAGAAGATACACTTCTAGACGGACAAAAAGTATTTAAAGGAACTCGAGTGTTTGTGTCTATTTATAGTATTCAGCGTAATGCAAGCTTGTGGCGTGACGCGAGTCGTTTTAAGCCTGAGCGGTTTTTAGAAAGCCCTAAACCAACAGCTTATATGCCTTTTGGTTTGGGTGAGCGTGTCTGCATAGGGCAGCATTTGGCTAGCCTTGAAATTCAACTCATATTAGCGATGCTGTGTAAACATAGTGATGTTACTGTTTTAGAAACGCAAGCTATTATTCCAAGAGTAACCATTAGTCTGCAAACCAAGCAGCCTGTCATGGCTCGAGTGCATGTAAAGCCTTCAGCTCATTAAGGTGTTCTTTAATCGTGGTACTACATCCATAACACTCCAAAAGCCCAGCTTCGTCTTTAAGTTTGCGAAATACCTTGCTTACGCTCATAAGCACTCAGTAACTCATGCATGACAAACTGCGCAACAGCAACCCCAAAAAGCGCTATTGGGATAAATTCTAAACTCGAGCTGTCGGCTATAAAGCCTATAAAGCCGGGTATAAATGCACCCCCTAAACCTGCGCCTGTCATTTGAAAGCCAATAGCGTTCGGGCTATGAAGGCGACCAACCATAGCAGGTGTACGTGAAACCGAACTAGGAAACACAGGTGCAAGTGTAAAGCCCATAAGGGCAATACCAAAAAAACTTAGACTTGCACTTAAATTTAGCGCAATAAGTCCTGCTGCTAAAACAGAACCTAAGGTACAAAAGCGTAAGACTTTGGCAACACCAAATTGATCTATGAATAAGGCAAAAGCAATGCGACCCAACGTCAAAAACGCCCAAAATAAGCTTATCCAAAGACCTGCTAATTTAGGGTCTATGCCTCGCCCTTCTACCAGAAGGCTATTGGTAAGTTGCCCCGTACTCATCTGCAAACCCACATGGCAGACAAACAAACCAATGCCTAACCAAACTGCCCTTAAGCGCAAAGTAGTTTTAAAACTTACCCGCTGAGCTTTATGACTAACCTTCTCTTGAGAAGTTGTTGCGCTCAATTGCCAGTCTTTTATACTAAGCAAAAATAAAATCGCAATAATAGACTGAATACAGGCTATAAGTAAATAACTTGTCTGCCAATTTCTAGCTAAGTTCACGACAATAAACGTGACCAACAAAGGGCCAGCTGTAGCGCCAATACCAAAAATGGCATGCAGCCAATTCATTCGGCTGCTTGGGTAGCGCTCTGCCACAAAGGTATTCATGGCAACATTAATGCCTGAACGACCCAACCCTAGCAGCACAGAAGCTGCCACAAAAATACTCCAGTGAGGCGTGAAGCTAATAACAAGAAGGGCAAAAACCTCGAGTACCGTAGCTAAAAAGCAAACCCAGCCAACACTAAGTATCGATAAGATTCGCCCGCTATAAAAACTAAGAATCAGTCCCCCGAACGTACCTGCCAGCAAAACAATGCCAATCGAGTCTAAACTTTTACCAAAACTATCTTGCATGTAAAGCCACGCAACATTCAGCGCGCTACCTTGCAAGCCAATTGCAATAAAGCTTAAAAACGCAATCCACAGTAAAGAAGGCTTCTGCCGAATCACAACATTGTCGTTTTCTAAAGCCAAAGCAACATCCTTTAAAAGTTAAAAACTGAATTTCGAGTAAAACACCCAAAGTATATAGCCTTTTGCAATTGAAACACTACAGTGTTTCAATTGCCGAACTAGGTGAGTAAAAACGAATGGGCTAAGTCGATGATGCGTTAAAGATGAAAATTGCTATGGAACGCTTTGAGCAACCATGTACTCAATAGATTTCAAGTTCGAACAATATACATACGTACGAGAAAACGAGCGTAAAGAAAAAACTCGAGCTAATCGATGAATGGCTT
>CAYGTA010000353.1:0-5272 GCA_964352605.1 uncultured bacterium
ACTTTAAATGATACGATTTATCTCAATATGCAAACAGATGTTCCCACTAAGCAGGACCGACCTAATATTCTTTTGTACTGCACAGATCAGCAACGCTTTGACACCATTGGTGCATTAGGTAATCCTTTTGTAGAAACACCCTTTCTAGATTCTTTTATTAAAAAAAGTGTCGCCTTTACAACTGCCTACTGCCAAAGCCCCATATGCACACCTAGCCGCTCGAGTTTCATGACTGGCATGTATCCTAGTCGTATTCATAATAATCGAAATGGTAATGAATCTTGGCAGCAGCACCCGCCACTCATCTCGAAACTACTCGCTGATAGTGGCTACAGCTGTGGTTTGGTTGGTAAATTTCATTTGCAGAGTGCAGGTAAACGCACAGAACCTCGCTTAGATGATGGTTTTAGCTACTGGAAGTTTAGTCATGCACCACGAGATGACTGGCAAGAAGGTCATGACTACGCTGATTGGGTAAAAGCAAACGGAGGTGATTTAGATGCGTTACGCTCGAGTGTTGAGCGGGTGCCTCCTGATTTGCATCAGACTACTTGGGTGACGGAGTGTGCGCTTGGTTTTGCTGCTGAGCAGCAAGGGCCTTGGTTTTTGTCTCTGAATCCTTATGATCCTCATCCGCCTTTTATTCCTCCTAAGGTTTATGCTGATCGCTTTGAGGCTGATGCAATGCCGGGTCCTTATTTTGAAGAAAGCGATTTGGCGCAGCAGCGTGGTTTGCAGGATCTTGCTTTTCAGACGCTTGCTGAATCTCCTGAAAGCTTTAATGGGAAGCAGCAGCAAGCGCTTTATTACGCCATGATTGCGCAAATTGATGAGCAGTTTGGTCGTCTTATTGAGGGCTTAGAAGCGTTAGGGCAGCTTGATGACACGGTAATTGTTTTTACGAGTGATCATGGTGAAATGCTTGGTGATCATGGCTTGCTTTTTAAGGGTTGTCGTTTTTATGAGGGGTTGGTGCGTGTTCCTCTGGTTTTTTCGTGGCCGGCTAAGTTTAAGCAAGACTTGCGAAGTGATGCGCTAGTTGAACTGATTGATATGAGTGCTACGTTGCTTGATGTTGCGGGTATTGCTCAGCCTGAAGCTATGCAGGGTAGGAGTCTTTTGTCTTTACTTAAGGGTGAAAGACCGCTAGGGCATCATCGTGACTTTGTTCGTTGTGAATATTTTGATGCACTTGATCAATCATTTATACATGGGAGCTTATCTTATGGCACCATGTACCGAAATGAGCGGTTTAAACTTTGTCTGTATCATAGTCATGATCTAGCTGAATTGTATGACTTAGAAGCAGATCCTTGGGAGTTTAATAACCTCTGGCATCACCCTGATTATCAAGCTATTAAACAAGGTTTGGTTCAAGCAAGTTTTAATGCGACCATGATGCAAAGTATTGACTTAGGGGAAAAACGCATTGCACCTATGTAATTTTGGTGCTTTGAAACGGATTTTTCAGAAATTCCACGGTACTAAACGAGAGGCCTTTAGCGGTTTTTAGTCATAATGTGAACTTAAATTTTCCTTTTGCATCCAAGCTTTCTTATTAAGCATATCTATGTGTGAAAGGAGGGTGATTATGAAAATCATTCTTAAACGCTTTTTGGTACTTGGTCTTTTGTATTTGGTGGCAGGAGGGTTAGCATTTGCTCAAGATGCAGATGTGACCTTTATTATGGGTAATAACCGGTCTAACGGCTGGACTGTTACAGAGGTCATTGGTGCTGACGGTGTTGCTGAACTTGCAGTTGATAATCCAATACTTACGTTAGAGGTGGGTAAGCGCTATAGTTTTGACTTTAATGATGTCAATGCTTTGTTTCATCCGTTTGATGTTCGTAATCAAGATAATGAAATTTTACTTGATCAAGGTATTGGTCGTGGCAGCTTAGAGCAAGACGAGGCAATAGCTTTTTCAGCTACTGAAGATAGTGTTACTTTTACCCTTACACCTGAGTTAGCTGCAGTTATTCATAACTATCAGTGTGTGAACCACGAACTCATGGTTGGCTTAATTGTTGTAACAGGTATGTAAATTTGTAATACTTCGTTTAATACATTTAATAAGCTGCACTTTATTGTTCAAAGTGCAGCTTATTTTTTTGTCTTGATTAATAAGCTTACTCAGTCTTAGGGCATGATGAAATCAGGTGATTAGGTTAGTACCAAAGTCTTTGAAATAAATGCAAGAAGAGTTTTGAAATCTTTTTTTAAATTACTTTTTACGTGGGTCTTTAAGCATCTTGATTTTGTCAAGATGCATTCTTTTTGTGCAGATCTTGTTTCATGAGATAGCTTTGGCAAGCAAATGAGAATTGCTAGCTTGACATGAGAAACTCTCATATGTGAACTTTATTACAAATGAATTAAGATGCTAGTTATTCCCTTCAGAAAAGAAAAACTAGCATCTGAAATGCTTATTTACAATCTAAGCGTTATCAGAATTGAATATCCTAAACTATTACTATCGAGGGAAAATCCAAATTCACCCTCAGACACAGAGAAGCCTGCCCCGTAAATGGGCGCCTGGAGCAGGCTGAGTGAGTGGCGCAACCGGCTGAGGGTCGTTTTAATGACAAAAGCAGTACCCCAACACGCCAAAAAAGAAACCTTTGGGAGAGGTTTATATATGAAAAAAATGACGCATACGTTCTTGTTTCTCGTCTTAGTAGCCAGTGTCTTAAGTGCTTGCAGTGCAAGCCCAAGCGCGGCAAAAAGCAACGCTTGGTCAAGTTTAGATATAGGTGATGTTGCACTTGCAGGGAGTTTCACAAGCAGTGCAGACAGCATGACGATAAAAGCATCAGGTAAAGAAATTGCGGCCTTTGAAGATAGCTTTCACTTTGTCTACAAAAGCCTCAAAGGGAATGGCAGCATCATAAGCCAAATAAACAACATAGAAGACAGCAGTCCATGGGCAAGCGCAGGCGTAATGATTCGCTCGAGTTTATCAACCGATGCAAGTCACGCCATGCTTGCCCTCACTTCACAAAATGGTGCTTGGTTCACATGGCGTAGCGAAAATGAGATAGAAAGCGAAAGTTCTGTTGCTAATTCAGACAAAAATGCCCAGTGGCTCAAACTCGAGCGTGTGGGTGATGTGTTTAAAGTTTCTACTTCACTTGATGGTGCGTCTTGGCAAGAGCATGCTCAGCAAGAAATTCCTATGAATGAGCAAGTTTATATAGGCTTTGCTAGTACCAGTAATGATGATGCTCGGTTATCTCAAAGTCAGTTTGTAGGTCTTAAATTAACAGGCATTATTCAGCAAGTTCAGTCAGGTAATAAAGAAATTGAAAGTGAAGCTATTTCTTTACCTATTGTGTTGCGTGGTCAAACACCAAACAGCAGCACAATTAATTTAGAAATAGACAAGCAAAATTCAGCTTTAAGTGCAAGCATTATTATTTCAGCGTTTGACCCTGACCACAGTAATGAAGGTGAACTTTATATTAATGGTAATGGGCCTATTAAGCTCTTTGGTAATACGGCGCATGGTGGCTTAGATTCTCGTGTTAAAGAGTTTAGCTTTGATACGCCTGTTAACTGGTGGAAAGATGGCTCAAATAAACTTCGTTTTTCCCATATTCGTACAGGGGGTTACCGTATTGAAGAAATTAAGGTTGCTTTTGACGGCAATGTTAATGAAGCTAAAGGCAGCCTAGAGAGTTTCCCTATTTCCTTACAGCGTTCTGCACCTGAAAGTACAGAAGTTCAAGTGACGCTTTCAAAAGCAAATAATGCTTCAACAGCAATTATTGACTTTAATGTTTATGATGCTGATAACAGTAACGAAGGTCAACTCTTTATAAATGGCAACGGTCCGCTGCAACTCTTTGGTAATGCCTCTAAGGGTGCAAATGATAGTCGTTCGGTAGATGTTCGTTATACAACCCCAGCTTCATGGTGGAAAGAAGGTAGCAATACCTTAAGATTTGTACATACCAGTACAGGTGGCTACCGTATCAATAGAGCTAGTGTTAGCTTTGACAGTGCAGCTGCTCCAGAGCCAAGCCCAGCAGACCCAACGCCTACGCCTCAACCTGACCCTGAGCCAGCTCCAACGCCTACTCCAACGCCTACAGACTTACTACCTAACGCACCTATACCCTCAGCACCAAGCAGCGCAACTTACTATGTGGCTACAAATGGTTCAAATAATAACAATGGTCGCTCTACCGGAAGTCCTTTTAAATCTATAGGCAAAGCTATTTCAGTAGCGCAAGCAGGCGATGTCGTGTTTGTTCGGGGTGGCAAGTACTATAACGAAGAAATACGCTTTACCCGCTCAGGTACAGCATCTAAACCGATTACCGTCATGTCTTACCCCGGTGAATGGGCTGTGATTGACTGGTCAAACAAACGCGCTAACAGTGACAGCCAACGCGTCTGGTTTGACGGTGCAGACCACATCATTATGCGCAACATGGAAATCTTCCGTGGACCTGCCCAATGTATCTTTTTAAGAGACGGTTCTGACCATAATATATTTGTAAACATGGTCTTTAACAGCTGCTTTGGGAGTGGCTTTCAAATCTACGAAGGGTCTTACAATATTGTCGCCTACTCAGTTGCCAAAAATAACTATGGTAATGATGACAGTGACGGTTTTGGCTCAATAGGCCACGGCGGCTACAGCACCCAAAATCAATTCTGGTACAACATTGCAGACCATAACGCAGATGACGGTTTTGACACATGGAAATCAACAAAAACCTACCTCTTTGGCAACATATCAAGAGATAACGGCTACAACGGTGGCGATGGCAACGGCTTCAAACTAGGCTCGAGTGGCATTAATGTTCAAAATACGGCGCGTAGGAATATTTCTTATAACAACAAACGCAGTGGCTTTGACAATAATATTGGTGGCGGTAATCTTGTTGAAAACAATACTGCTTGGGGTAACGGTCGGCATAACTTTGAGAGTTCCTCAGCGGTAGCAAACAATACATGGCGAAATAACTTGTCTTTTAACGGCAGCGTAGGCATGTTTGATGACACTAATCAAAAAAATAATAGCTGGAATTTAGGTATTAACAACCCGAACTTCAAAAGCACCAACCCAAGCTCGAGTGACTTTTTAGCACTCAATTCAGGAAGCCCCGCGATTGATAAAGGTACGAATGTTGATCTTGCTTATAAAGGCTCAGCACCTGACTTGGGCGCTTTAGAGCTTGGCATGTTGATTTCGCAACTGTATAGCAATTAAGCTTTAGTATTTACGTTTTTAGCTCCGTGTTTTCACGGAGCTTTTTTT
>CAYGTA010000354.1:0-5267 GCA_964352605.1 uncultured bacterium
TGTATACGCTGACTGACCAGCATAAGGGCTGGAATTAAAGATAATAAAATGAGTATCCATAAAAGTCTTTTTAGCACGACCGTAGTTTACCTGACCTTAAGGCGTTAGCTAAGCTGCATGTATACCGAACAATTCATCAAATTCAAACCCTTTTATCAGAAAAGCTCGAGGGAGTATGATTTAATTGAGTTTGTAGGTTTGTTTTTATGCTTAGTGTAAATGCTGCTCTGCTTAAATCTTTATATGGAAACCAATAAGAAAAACAGGCACAAGGATTTTTTGTGCCTGTTAGCTTGAAACTTAAGGATTTAACTGTAAAATGTGCGGTCTTGTACGAGTGAGGCTAAGACTTCTCCGCGTAATAAGCCTACATAAATGCCTTCTATGCTGACTTGTTCAAAGGCTAACTCTATGCTGGGGTAAAGAGGATTATGGGGTCTTAAAATGTAGCCCTCTTTGGTTTTATCTAGGTATTTTAAAGTAACATCGCTTTCTTCAACCCGAACAGCACAAATTTGTCCACTTCGTTCTAACTGTCTGCTTTTACTAAACAAGACAACATCGTTATTTTGAATTAAATCAGCCATAGAGTCACCGCTTACCCTTAAGGCAAAATGGTCATCTTGCAAACCTGCTAAAGGTAAGTAACTGTCAGCGTCTGTAATAGCTTCACTTAAAGGCCCCGCAGGAATGCTGCCCAAAACAGGTACGCCCGTGAGTTCGGCAGGTAAGCTAAGCAAAGGTGAACGCCCTCGGCCTTTGCTTTCAAAGACAAGGTAACCTTTTTTAGCTAAGGCTTCTAAGTGTTGCTTTAAAGATACATAGTGCATGCCAAGTTCTCTGGCAAAAGCAGATAAGTCAGGCAAGCTTCCTGTACGGCGTTTGTGATCGCGTAATTTGTTGAAAACGCGTTCTTGCATAGTTGATAATGGTTTCATTTACACCCTCTTGCCTTAATTATTAAGGTGTAATATACTTATTGTCAAGAGGCGCACCAACGTTTAATGCAAGTATGAAGGTTTGCAAAGAGTGAAAGCGTAAGCTTGTTTACAATAAGCCCTAAAGCCAGTTTGTGATGAAAAACGGCTAAATTTTCACTTACACTCATCTTCAACCAACTAAAGTATATAGACAGTTAGGAGACACCCATGCTATAATTTCTGTAGTAAGAGGTTGGCTGGTTCAAATCCTATCCCCTAACAAAATCGGTGCTTAATTTAGAGAATTGAGAGGTTAAGTATGCTACATACATTTGAAAATTTAGTGACACCAACGGACTGTAACGCACCAGATATCGTGCCAACCGCTCTAGCTCTGCCAACACGCACACTCGAGCCGAACGGCGTTTTATATGAAGCGAGCCGTGAAGCTGTATCTCTTTACATCGTTAATTACGGTGTTTTGAAAGCTGTTGTTCCAACATCTTTAGGTCGTGATCGTATTGCTGATCTATACGGACCTGGTGATGTTTTGGGTTTAGCTGCCCTAGATGGTGGTAATCATGCAGAAACAGTTACGGCTGTTCATGATGCTTGCCTTACCCCTATTGACCCGCAGCAAGCTATGACGGACCGCAAGCTTCGTGATTACATCATGCAGAGCATGGCAAGGCAGTTACGCCGCAGTCGTGAAATGATTGATGAAGGCGAAATGCCAGTTGGTGCCCGCGTTACCAAAGCTTTTTTAAGACTTGCAGGTCGTTTTGGTCAACCTGCAGATGACAAAGAAGGCATCAAGCTTCCCCTAGCCCTTACCCATGAGGACCTAGCCGATCTTACTGGAAGCTCACGCGTAACCATCACCAGAATTCTTGGTGAATTACGTAATGATGGTGCCCTCTCAGGCACACGCGGTGTTTACGTAGCTGATCTTAAAGGCTTAGAAAAAGCCACAGATAACTACGTTATGCAAGTACTGTAAAAGCAATAAAGCATCTATAAAGAAAGCTTGCTTGGATATCCAAGCAAGCTTTCTTTAATTCAAGCAAACTACGCTTAGTACAGCACAACGCAGACAAGCCAAAAAAAAGCCCCTATACTCAAGACCATGTTGACTTTTACCGATATCGCGCAAGAACGCATTCATAAGTTTTTAGATTTACAACGTGAACAGGGTGTAACAGCATTACGCATCGCAGGAAACCTAAGCGAACAAAAACTCTGGCTCGTTAAACCCGATGATAAACAAGAAACCGATACTGTCTTGAGTGATTACGGCTTTGATGTCTATTTAGACCCAACTACGGTTCAAAGCTTAGATGATGCCATTGTAGACTTTATAGATACCGTCATGGAAAGCGGCTTCAGAGTGTACAAAGCAAGCCCAGAATGGGACGACCCAGCAGCCCAACGTGTGCAAGACCTACTAGACCAACAAATAAACCCTAGCGTTGCGAGCCATGGCGGCAGCATCATCTTAGACAAGCTAGTAGGAGATACCGTTTACCTACGAATGGGTGGCGGTTGCCAAGGCTGTGCATCAGCCCAACTCACCTTAAGACAAGGTGTAGAGCAAATGATACTCGCAGCCATGCCAAGCATAAAAAAAGTTGTTGATGTTACTGACCATGCTGCAGGCGAAAACCCCTACTACGAAGAAAACGCTAACGAATCACCCTTAGCCCCCTAATTACAAAACATTTCAAGCCTAAAGACTAGCTAGATTTTCCTTAGATGGGATTCTAGCTTTTTTAAACCTCAGTAGACATTTTCAGTAGATAAACATTCACGCAAAAGCTAGAAGCCTAAATAGCAACAAAGCCTAAAACCTTAATTTAAGCCCACATGAACTCGAGTTTCCTCACTCGAGTAGTTTCTAATACTAAATTGATGTAATCGTGTCATAAGACTGAGAAGGTCTGAACTTACACAGCTATGTCGTACGAATGCTTTGACGGTGTAATTATAGCCTTTTGCATTTAAAACGTTTGCAGTGTTTTAAATGCCGAACTAGCTGAGTAAAAACCCATCGGCTAAGTCGATGTAGTGTTTAAGCTGACAACTGCTATATTCGGGGAAACGTTATGAAGCTTAAAAAGGATTTCTTTTTCAATAACAAATAACAGTGCAATTCAACATTGCTGTGAGCAACGCACAAGCAAAGTGTAAAACTTTCTCTACACTAAAGCTAACAATCTATACGCATGCTATGCCAATAGCTGTGTACCAATTACAAGGCTCGAGGTGTAAAACGTCATGAAACTAAGCCGTTCCTTCTTATTTGTTTTAATAACTTCTATTCTGCTAAACCTAGCTACTGCACAACCCACACTGCCTAATCTAACTAGACAAGGGAGCAGCAACCCTGCGACCAGCAATCATCTACTTATCATAACTGCATTACAAGATGACCCTGCATTAGTAGCACTAGAAAATGAACTAAACCTACGTGGAAAAAGCTACAAAGTTCATATTGCTACCAAGGAAGTATTAAGTGAAGATAATCTAGTAGACCCCACAGGAAAAGGGCTTTACAGTGCTGTCATACTAACCGAAGGAGGCCTTTCATACTTCGATGGTAACAACTGGCGTAGCGCCTTTAGTAGCCAAGAATGGCAACGCCTTTGGAACTACCAACAAAGCTTTAATGTTAAACAACTAAGCCTCTACACCTATCCAACAAATAGCCCAGAAGATTACGGCTTACGCCTCGTAGAAGCCATAGACACCAGCCTACAAAGCCATACAGTACAAGTCACAGCTCAAGGCAAAGAACTCCTACCCCAAGTACCTGAAAGCTTCGAACTCAAACAAGCCTACACCTACCTAAGTAAACTCGAGCCTGTTGATGGCATGATTTCAACACCTTTAATCTCTGATGCTGCGGGTAACGTTTTAGCGGTGCATTCGGTACTAGATGGTCGTGAACGCATTGCGCTCACTATGTCTCAAAATGCTGAGGCTGTCCATACTCAACTTCTTTTAGGCTCTTTATTTGACTGGCTAGTTCCTGTTGCTCCAATAGTATCTACAAGTACTTCAACTGCAACGCAAGGTAGCTATACCATTGAGTACTTCTTACTACTGGTCGGCATGATTATCTTGGCAGTTTTGCTAGCCAACTGGTTATTGAAGCGTCAACGCGCAAAAAGACATATGAGCAGGCAACCTAACATTCAAATTATTGATTAAGTTAAAGTTAACTTCAAATTCCTGAACAGCTAAAGAGTGTTCAGGAATTTTTTATTGCTTAGTGAGGAGAGCTACAGCGATGTTCTTAAATTCAATAGGTGCTTGCATGCCATTTAAGTACTTAGCAAAGTTTTTACACTAACGCTTTCACAAAATAGGTAAACTAACGTTGCAAAGCTTGGGAGATAAGCTCATGAAAATTTTGGTTACCGGTGGTGCAGGTTACATAGGTACACACACATGTATTGAATTGCAAAAGGCAGGCCATGATGTTGTAGTGATAGATAGCTTAGTTAACAGTAAGCAAGCATCCTTAAGGCGTGTGCAGAACCTGAGTCAAAAGAAGCTCTGCTTTTACGAAGCTGACCTGCTTAACACAACTGCCCTTGAAGCCATTTTTGAAAAACACAAAATAGATGCAGTTATTCATTTTGCAGCCCTCAAAGCAGTGGGCGAGAGTGTAGCTAAACCCTTAGCTTACTACCAGAACAACATTGCTGGAACCCTTAACTTGGCTAAAGTCATGCAAGCTTTTAGCGTTAAGAACATTATCTTTAGCTCTTCAGCTACGGTTTATGGTGACCCAAAAGAACTGCCTATTACCGAAGCGTCACCCCGAGATATAGAAGGCGTGACGAACCCTTACGGAAAAACCAAACTAATGATGGAAATAATTCTAGAAGATGTCTACGCTTCAGATAATGACTGGAACGTAATTATACTTCGTTACTTTAACCCAGTGGGCGCCCATGAAAGCGGCATGATTGGTGAAGACCCCAGTGGCATACCTAATAACCTCATGCCTTACGTCACCCAAGTAGCAGTCGGTAAAAGACACAAACTTATTGTGCATGGCGATGACTACGACACAGTAGACGGAACAGGTGTCAGAGACTACATTCATGTAGTTGATCTAGCTAAAGGGCATGTTAAAGCACTTGATGCACTAGCAAGCAAGCCTGGAGTAGACATATATAATTTAGGTACAGGACATGGCTACAGCGTACTCGAAGTTATAAAAGCCTTTGAAAAAGCAAGTGGTCGAAATATTCCTTTTGAAATAGGTCCACGCCGTGACGGAGATATTGCTTCAAGCTATGCTGACCCTAAAAAAGCACAAGATAAGCTAGGCTGGAA
>CAYGTA010000355.1:0-3943 GCA_964352605.1 uncultured bacterium
GAAAAGCAATACCTATAAGATCACGTGGTGTGTCAGCATTTATAGAAAGCCAGTCACCAAAGCCCATCCAGCCTTCATAGTCTGGTGCACAGCGAATATAGTCAGGGCTTTCTCTTAGGACAAAATCCATGAAACGTTCCATAACGTCATAGTTTTCTGCAAGGATTTTTTTGTCTCCGTAGCAAAGATAAATCGTCCATGGGCATATAACGGCCGCGTCTGACCAAGCTGGACCACCATCATTTAAATCAATTCCCTCATTAGGTACAACAGCTGGTACGGCACCTTCTTCAGTTTGGGCATCTCGAACATCGTCTGCCCATTTGCTCATAAAACCAGCTACATCCATGTTAAAGGCGGCTGTTCTCACAAAGACTTGAATGTCTCCCGTCCAGCCAAGCCGCTCGTCACGTTGTGGGCAATCTGTTGGTACGTCTAAAAAGTTGCCTCGCTGCCCCCAAATAATATTGCTTTGCAGTTGGTTCAACAAGGGATCCGAGCATTCAAATTTGCCAGTCTCAGGCATTACGGAGTGCAAAACAATGCCTGTCAAAGTATCAGTTGTGACTTCATTTGGATAGTTCTTAATTTCGACATAACGAAACCCGTGAAAGGTAAACTTGCTTTCCCAAACCTCTTCCCCATCGCCTTTAAAGGTATAGACATCTGTAGCAGTTGCTGTTCGCAAATTATCTGTGTAAACGTGCCCATTTTCATCAAGTACTTCAGCAAAACGCAACACAATCGTAGTGCCTCTTGGTGCAGACCCTTTAAAACGAACCCTACCAACCATATTCTGACCAAAATCAACCGTATCTCGTTTACTCAAAAAGTCTTTACGGGTTTCGATTGGCGCAGCAGCTTTAAGCTCGAGTATCCTCTGAATCATAGTTGCATTAGTTGCTGCGAGCCTTACATGTGGATGATTATGCGTCTCAACAGCTAACCAGTCAGAATCCTCATAAGAGGGCGTATTCCAAGCTCCAAGCTCGAGTCTTGCATCATAAGCTTCACCCATGAGCATGTCACTCTCTAGAATGGGTCCAAATTGATGCTTCCAGCTTGCATCTGTTGAAATTGTTTCACGACTTCCATCTTCATAGCTAAGCTCGAGTTGAGCTAAAAACTGTGCTTTATCAACGTAGGTTTGCCTGTCGCCCATACCTACAAAGCCTGCAGCCCAGCCATCTCCAAGTATAGAGCCAAGCGTATTTTCGCCTTGCTTAACTTGGCTTGAAACATCATAAACTTGATATTTAACTTGTTTTGCGTAATCCGTCCAGCCGGGTGCAAACACATCTTGACCTACCGTTTGGCCATTAAGTGAGCATTCGTAAACACCTAAAGCAGTCGAATAAAGTCGTGCCTTTGCGACAGCTTTGCCTATGGTAAAGGTTTTACGAAAAAACGGTACAGGGATGCTTGACCTTGCACCTCCTGAAAGTACCGCAGCTATCCAAGCAGCTTGCCAATCAGAAGACTCGAGTAAGCCCATTTCAAACCAAGCAAGCTCACTTTTACTTTGATTACCTTGTTCATCCCAAACGTTTACTTGCCAATAAATACGCTGTCTGGAACCTAAATTCTCCCCTTCATAAGCTACATGTATAGACTGATCTGAGTCTTGCTTGCCACTGTTCCAAAGATCAGCTTTCGCTTCGTTTAAAAGGTCAGCTGAGCTTGCTGCTAATACCTGATAAGCGCTTTGTTTTACACCTCGCCTTGCTGCCTTTAACTGCCAACTAAACCTTGGAGTTCTTATATCAATGCCAAGCGGATTTTCTCGGTACTCGGTTCTTAGCTTGACTATTTCAGTCATACTTAGCGGGCACCACAAGCTTGTAAGCAAGCCTGCATGTGGCCCCTAGCTTCAGCAGCAATAATGCTGCAACGCGTTACATCAAAGTCTTTTGCACCAATAACTTCAAGATTTAAAGGACCTGTGTAACCGCCTTCATGTAGCGTGCGAATATAACCCACCAAATCAATATCCCCACGTCCATTTGCTTGGTTTTCAGGTGTTCCCGGTCCTTGCTGACGACCAAGGCAATCACGAATATGCACATGCTTTACTCTCGAAATAACCGCAGCGATTGCGTCAACTGGGTTTTCATTTGCACGATAAATATGCGAAGGGTCCATGTCAATACCAAAAGCACTCGAGCTTATAGCTTCCATAATTTTTAAGGTGCTTGGCGTGTTGTAAACGCTTTGACCAACATGAGCTTTGACGCACAAGGTTATGCCGTAATGCTCTGCTCGGTCGGCGAGTTTACCTAAAGAATCAATGGAAGCTTGCAAAGTATCGGGGTCATCTGTTTTACCACCCGGCCCGCAGTTGATAATAGGAATACCAATTTCAACGGCAGCCTGCATGGCTTGCTCCATAACGTCAGGGTCTTGCTTGGGTTGCTCCATAGCTAAGAGCTCGAGTCCGTAGTCTTTTGACAAGCGTTTGACTTCTGGGGCAATCTCGCGCCAGCGCTCTAAAACTAAGTGTTCACTCATGCCGTCAATGGCTGAAACTTCTACACCGTCATAGCCTGCCATGGCTAGATATTTAAAGGCTGTCTCCATGTCGTGACCGCCAAAAAGAACTGTATTTGCTCCTAATTTCATAGTGTTTTCCTTTCTTCTCAGGCTAGAAAAGCCTAAGCTTTCTTATAGCCGTAAGCCTGCATTGCTGGTTCAAAAAAATCAAAGTAATGCCTGCCTTTATCTAACTTCCAGCGTTCTACTGCCTCGGGTCTTACAATTATGCGACCTAATTTAATGCCTAAAAAAGACTCGAGCTTTTCTAGGGTTTCTTCTTGATTTAAAACAAAATCTTCAAAGCGAACTTCTAGCCAGTGTTTGGGTTTGGGAGTTGCTTTTACCAAATCATATTGGTACTTCCAAGATATAGCTCGGCGCATGCGAACATCTTCAGTGATTGGGTAGCGAATGTTAAATCGCCCTAAATCATCCGTAGCGTGTTTACTCAAGATGCTGTCTCTTGGGTCACGAATCCAGAATATATATTTTGTTTCAGGGAACATGCGGGTTATCCAAGGGTAACAAAGGGTTGTTTCAGGAATCTTCCAGCCTTTGTTAGGTGACTCGTCTATGATTACAGAGTCAAGGTATCGCTCTATATGGTCCTTAAATTCAGGTGGGATGTCTGCATTGATAGCTCGACTAAAATCCCAGTTTAGGCCCTCGGTATGTTCTACATAGTTTGCAAATATGCGGCAGGCGTCATACATAGCTTCAGGTGGCACTAGGTCACCTGAAGCATTGAGAAGTTTACCCATATATACGCCGCTAGCGTATAAGGTGTGGGAGATAGCCCTCGTTCCTGAGTGTCCCCTCCCAATCACGGTAATGAGCGACATTAGAGGCTAATAACCTGCCCTGTTTCCCATGACTCAATGCAAGCTTCAATAACTGTTTGTCCTTTAAGTGCATCTTCACCCGAAGCAGAAATGGCTGTTGGGTCAACAGCTTGTAAATTTTCATCAATCCAGACGTTTATGCGACTCCCGAAGGTTTCACTAAAATGTTTCATGCCACCAACATAATCTTGCTGCTCGAGTTCTTTTTCAAACCGTGGGTAAAAGGTTAGATGTTCGCAAGCATCTTGTAATACAAAACGACCTTCTGAGCCAACAACATCAAGGGTTTCAAGACCGTAAGTACCTGCTGCACCAAAGTTACCTTCGTAGCTACCACGTAAGTGGCCAATAATGCCATTTTCATAGAGTACATTTACTTGAACATTGCTCCAAATGGTGCGTCCTTTACCTTTTTTGAAAAAGGCATGCACTTTGCTTACTTCTGAATCTGCAAAGTAGCGCATAATGTCAAATGAATGCGGGTGCAAGGCGCGCATGTGGAAATGTGGGGAGCTTTCGTTTGGATTATTAATCCACATGGTTAAATCAATCATGTTGAGTTCACCCAA
>CAYGTA010000355.1:4043-5261 GCA_964352605.1 uncultured bacterium
ACTCGAGCGTGTGTGTTTCCTATATTTCCTATTCCTACTATGGCTACATTTAGGGGCATGGGTTTCCTTTCTTAGTGCTTAGCTTGATGCTTTTTTTGAGACTTTTTTCTTGGGGCTTGTTTTTGCTTTGCTGCTTGCTTTTGCTTTGCTGCTTTTCTTGTCTGCTGCTTGAAGTTTCGCTGCTTGTGTGGGGTCGCCTATATGCAAGCTGTCATAGGCTTGTTGTGAAGATGTGAACGATCCTATACCTTTTTTGCCATGCCAATCTCCTTGATGATGAATTGGATTAGGCTTGCCTGTTTCTTTTTCTCTTTTAGCAATGTGAGCCTCCATGCGGGCTCGTAAAAACGCAACCACTTCAGGCTGAGATTCGGCTAAGTTAGTATTTTCCTCAGGGTCATCTATTAAATTGTAAAGTTCTATTTCAGGCTTAAAGTGAAAGTCTGGTTCTAGCGCAATGATTAGCTTCCATTCGGGCGTGCGCCATCCGTGTTTACGCATCCATGTACATTCTGTTATATAGATTTCACTGTCATATGAGCTAACTTCACCGCTTATAAGCTTTGTCAAGCTTTGCCCATCAAAGTTATTCTTCTTAGCCTTTATACCTGCTAGCTCAAGGATGGTTGGCAGCAAATCTTTATGTTGGTTAAAACCCGAAATACGTGTATTTGCAGGTACTTTTTTAGGGTAGCGAATAATCAACGGAACATGTAAAACATTGTCATAGATTCCATGATGATCAAACCAGCATTCATGTTCATAAAGCGTTTCACCATGATCCCCATTAATCACGATGATGGTTTCATCTAAAATGCCTTGCTGCTCGAGTGTGGTGAATAAGCTTTTTATGCAAGCATCCATGTAGGCAATAGCACCGTCATATTGCGCTATTACATAGTCTTTGTCGCTTATACCTGGGGGCATCCAACTGGCAAAGAAATCTTTAAAGGGTTTGAAATTCATAACGGGATCCATTGATTTATTGGCAGGGTCTAGTTCATTGCCGTGGTAAAACATACGTTCATAAGGTGCTGGTGGCAAATAGGGTGCATGGGGGTCCATGTGCCGTAAAAATAAGAAGAAGGGTTGGTCTTCAGCGGCAAGCCGGCTTATTTCAGGAATGGTTACATCATTTAGATTTTGGGCTTTCGGGCTTCTTCCTTCACGCCAAGAACCCCATCCCGGAAAATCAATGTAAGTGTCAAAACCTCGTGA
>CAYGTA010000356.1:0-5254 GCA_964352605.1 uncultured bacterium
CTGACGATGGTTAGGTCTTCGCCGTGTAGGTGGCCGGGTTTTATGGTGCCGCCGTAGACGAAGATGGCGGGTACGTCTAGTCTGGCCATGGCGATCATGGCGCCGGGCATGTTTTTGTCACAGCCGCCTACGGCGATGATACCGTCTAGCATTTGGCCTCTTACGACTGTTTCGATTGAGTCGGCTATGACTTCGCGGCTTACGAGGCTGCATTTCATGCCTTCTGTACCCATGCTTATACCGTCACTTATGGTGATGGTGCCGAACATTTGGGGCATGCCGCCTGCTTCTCTAATGGCGGTTTCTGCGGCTTCTGATAGGTTGTAGAGGCCGGAGTTGCAGGGGGTTATGGTGCTGTGTCCGTTGGCTACACCTATGATGGGTTTGCCGAAGTCTGCGTCTGTGAAACCAACGGCGCGCATCATGCTGCGGTTGGGTGCGCGGTGATCTCCTTCAGTGATGGTGGCGCTGTTACGGTTGAGTTTGTCGTTGCTCATGGGTTTTTTGCCTCCGAGGTTTAGTTGATGTTTGTATTGTAACCAAGTTCACGCATTTTCATTTGGCTTGATGAAACCAAATGGATTTCTATAGTGTTTTGAGGGTAGCTTAAGGAAGCTCTAAAATACGAAGCTCGAGTTTTTTTAGGTCTATTTGGTTGCTGAGTTGTTCGTTGCTTTGTAGGTCTTTGCTTTGGCTTGCATTGTAGTCTTGTAAGTTGATGTTGAGGGTTTTGTTGCCTAGGTTGGCGAGTATGACTAGGGTTTGTTCGCCTGCTTGGCGTTTGAGGGCGAGTAGGGTTCTGTCGTTTGTTTCTAAGGTTTGGCTTAAGCCTGCGTTTAAGGCTGGGTTGTTTTTGCGTAAGGCTATGAGTGTTTTGTAGTGATTGAGTATGGAGTTTGGGTTGGCTTGTTGTGCTGTTACGTTTATGTTTGGGTCGTTGCTGCTGAAATTGTGCCAAGGCGTGGTTTCGCTGAAGCCTGCATTTGGGTTGTCATTCCAGAGCATGGGCGTGCGTTTGGCTTCGTCGTTGTCTTCTGCTCCGTTCGGCATGCCTATTTCTTCACCGTAGTATAAGAAGGGGGTGCCGGGTAGGGTGAGGAGTAGGCTGGCAGCGAGTTTTATGCGCTCTTCATCTCGTCTTAAGAAACCTAGGCTGGTGGCGGGTCTGACTTGGTCATGGTTTGATATGAAAGTTGCTCTTAGAGCGCCTTGTGGGTAGCTACGTTCATCTTGATTTAAGGCAAAGGCTAAGTCCGTTGCGCTTCTTGATTGTATGGCGTTGATTGTCGCTAGGTAGAGTGGGTAGTTAAAAGACATGTCTAGATTAGCGTCGTTGTGATACTTAGCTATGGTTTGGGTATCTGTCCAAGTTTCAGCGACAATAAAGGCATCTTGATTGATGGTTTTTATGAACGCTTCAAAGGTCTTGAGCCATTGGAACGTTTCGGGTACATTGCGAATGTTACCGTCACTTGATTCAAAAATGTGTTGAATGGCATCAACTCTGAAACCGTCTACGCCAAGCTCGAGCCAGTATTTGGCGATTTGGTTTATGGTTTCTATGACTCTGGGGTTATGAAAGTTGAGGTCAGGCATGCCGCTCCAGAAGAGCCCTAGGTAGAAGCCGGTTTCGCTTTGGTGCCATGCGGGGCTGCCGCTTACGCCTTTCCAGTTGGGGTTTTGGTCTTGCCATAGGTAGTAGTCGCGGTAGGGTTGTTGATTGAGTTTGGCGCGGTTGAACCAGGGGTGGCTGTCGCTGCTGTGGTTTACAACTAAGTCAATAATGATTTTTATGTTTCTAGCATGGGCTTCTTTGATTAGAGTTTTGAAGTCTTCTAGGCTGCCGTAGTCTGGGTTGACATCAAAGTAATTGCTTACGTCGTAACCGTGGTAGCTGGGGCTTGGGTGTATTGGCATTAGCCAAATACCACTTACGCCTAGTTCTGCTAAGTAGTCGAGTCTTTGAGTAATGCCGTTAAAGTCGCCTATACCGTCGCCATTTGAATCTTGAAAGCTGCGTACAAAAATTTCGTAGTAGATGTCTTGAGCGTTATTTGCTTGCGCTAGTCCTAAGGGGCTAAGGCATAGCGTGAGTATGAAAACGTTTAGCCAGAGTTTAAAGTGTTTCATTTAGCCTTTAACACCGCCTGCAGTGTGTTGCCCTGTTAGTGAGCCTTGAAAGGAGTAGAAAATGAGCAAAATGGGTATGCTACCTAGTACAGCACTTGCGGCGAGTGCGCCCCACTGGGTATTAAACTGCCCGTTGGTAAAGGCGCGTAAGCCAATGCCAACCGTCCACTTATCTTCACCAGTAAGTAATATGTTAGCCATGATGAATTCACTGTAAGTGCCTATGAACTGCAATAAGAAGATAAAGAGCAGCATAGGAATGCTGACAGGTAAAATGATGCGCCAGAATGCACCCCAGCGCGTTGCACCATCTACCAGTGCGGCTTCTTCTAAACTTGGACTAATGGAGTCAAGGTAGCCTTTAAAAATCCAAGCGGCAAATGAGATTGCGCCACCTGAGTAGGCCAAAATGAGCCCTGCAAAGGTATTATCTAAACCTAAGTAACTCATGAGGTAATAAATGGCAACGAGTGCCATAAAGCCCGGGAACATTTGCACAAAGACAAAACCAAGCAGTGTACGGTAGCGCCCTTCAAACTTCAGGCGTGCAAAAGCGTAACCCGCCGTTGTACTAATAAGCACTGCAAAAATACCAGTTGCACCTGACACTAGCAAGGTATTTCTAATAAACAAGATAATTTTGCGATTGGTACTCGCAGCAACCCGCTGACCTTCATCATTAATAAAGTAAAACTGACTTGGGTTAATACTAAGAACAAGAGCTGCTAGACTCAAAAACAAAACCCAACCTGCATAACCACGATAACGCTCGAGTGTGTGTATGTGCCCTCCGGTGCGTTCTTTTAGTATCGTTGCAATGATGATGATTAGGGAGATTATGAAGATGATAATGAAGATCCATTGGTAGTTGAGTATGTGCGTTTGGGCGAGTATTTTTTGGTATTGAATGAATGAGAATTTGTCGGGGTCGGGTAAGACGCCTGAACGAAATAAAATGTTTCCTGTTTTGGGTAGTGCTGCGGTTATGGAGTCATTTTCATTAAAAGAAAGGGCAAGTAAGTAAATAACAGGGTAGAAGGTGAGTAAAATAACAATCCATATAAAGATGTGTGTGGCTGCGGTTAGGGCGTATTGTGGGGCTTTGCCGGGGCGGGTAGCTTTGCCATAAAAATAGGCTGCTATGGCTATACTGCTGGTTACTGCAAAGAAAATAAGTAAAAACCATGCCCAGCCGTTTTTTATGCGTACAAAGTCTCCTTGTGCAAGACTGATTGAGCTTAGGCAAATGCTTAGTATTAAAATGAGTTTGTGCAGGTTGCGCCCTTTAAATAGATGTTCAAGCTGAGTTAAAGATGCCTGAATCATGCGTTTGACTCCTCTTTAAGTGCGCCTGTTACCCTAAAATTCATTAGGCTTATGGCGAGGGTAATCACAAAAATAAGTATGGATATGGCTGAACCTAAACCGTAGGCGTAGCCCCCTTGTGAGCGAAATGCTTCGTTGTAAGCCCAGCTTATTAATATGTCAGTGCAGCGTGCGGTTGCTGTACTGCCAGGGCAGGCAGGGCCACCATCTGTTAATAAGTAAATGAGATTAAAGTTGTTAAAGTTAAAGGCGAAGCCGGTTAGGGTTATGGGGATAAGGGCTGTTCGTAAAAGGGGCGCAGTGACGCCCCAAAAGCCTTGCCATGCGTTGGCACCGTCCATTTTTACAGCTTCGTAGAGTTCTCTTGGAATGGCAGATAAAGCGCCGAGTACAGCGGTCATCATAAAAGGTAGACCAAGCCATAAGTTGACTAACAAAATAGCTGCTTTGGGTGCAAGTGCCCAGTAGGCTTGTGACCCTAGCCAGTCAAAGGTGGGTAAGTCAAGTAAGGCAAGTAGTCGATTGATGGCACCAAAGTTTTCGTTTAGAAAGCCTCGCCATACTTGAATAGTTATAATACCAGGCAATGCCCAAGGCACAATAAGTAGCGTTCGGTAAAGGTTTCTAAAATGAAGGTTTGGGTTATTAAGTAATAAAGCAATAAAGATACCGATGACAGTATTAATAATAATGGTTGAAAACCCAAAGATAAGGTTCCATGTAAAAACAGGAAATAAAGACCTTGTGGCTTGTCTAGCTATAAGCGTAAAGTTATCTACGCCAACCCAACCAAAGGCGTTATAGCGCGCTAAGCCTACAAACTCGAGCTCATTGGGTAAAGCCTCTTTGAGCGTTACCGTATTTTCATTAACCGATACAATGCGAACATCTAGGGGAACGCGGTCTAAACCCAAACGAATGGATTCTAAGTCTGCATCTGCTGGTGGGGCTCGGCCTAGGGTTATTTGATTTCCGTCAACACTTTCAATAGGAAATTGGGCAGCAAAGCCAACGCTAGGTAAGAGTATTTCAGCTGATATTACGGTTCTGTCAGGTGGTGGGGCAGGGTCAATGGTTAGTATTTGCCCTTCTAAGCTTAGACCTGTGGTTGCAAAGTTACCTGAGGCGTAAACTACGCCTCGAATGTTGTTACATCCCGTTCTTGAACCAAGTAACCTGTCACAACGTAAGGTATCTGCATTTTGAATGACGACATCGTTAGCTGAAACAGACACTATAGGTGTTTCTGTACTTACACTTAGCTCGCCATTGCGAATGCCTGCATAGTCAGTAAACGCTAAAATGATAGTCAGAATGACAGGAAAAAAAGTAAACGTTAATAAAAATAAAATAGCAGGTAGCAGGTAATACCAAGGCATTAACCAGTCATAGCGATCTGCCATGACTCTTAAAATAATAATAAGTGTAAAAATAGCAAAAATAACTGCAAAAAAGGGTGGTAGGTTTGGCATAAACTGTCGGCTTAGTAAAAAGACTGCAAAGCCAATTATGCCTGCAATACTTAGTGCAATAAATAATAAAAGCAAAGATTGCCAAAAGCTTCCTTTGCCTTTTGGTTTGGCAAGAAAATCGCTAGCAGGACGTGAGATATCCATTATTTCCCTTCTTTCCTTTTTTAGTATTTTTTCTTAAGCATGGGTAGCTAAATCGTTAGGATAGGTGTAAAAAGCTATGTCAGCACTTTGATGTTTATCTTTAGAAAGTAATAATTTTTCGTGCTTATATAGCCTTTTGCATTTAAAACGTTTGCAGTGTTTTAAATGCCGAACTAGCTGAG
>CAYGTA010000357.1:0-5205 GCA_964352605.1 uncultured bacterium
GCAAATTTTAGTTTACTACGAGATGTACCGACTGCAGCAGCAAGTAGTTTTTGCGAAATGCGTGCTTCGCCTGCTGCCACGACTAGTACTGGCTGTTCTTGAGCTAGAAACACAAGGCTTTTTAAGATTTGACTTGTTTCAACGTTCATGGCTTTAGCAGCGTCAGGCACCGTGGGTACAGTCTGCGTTAATTCAATAAGCTTCGCATCTAGCTTATGCGCAGTTATAAAAGCTTGAATATCTTGAGATGTCAACATGCTTATCTTTCAGTTCATCCTCATTAACGCTTTACTTATGGTAGTTCCACGACTAATATCAGAAAGTGAAGCAAGTTTGATTTTACGATCCCAGATCGCCATGATAAACGCCAAGCCGACTTTTATCATGGACATACTTTTAAACTCCATAAATAGCACTAAACTTTTTATCAAGATAAGCAACATAAGCTTTAGCACTCAAAGCTTCCCCTGTTGCCTTAGTGATAAGTTCATGCGGTGTGTATCTTGAGCCATGACTATGAATGTTCTCACGAAGCCAGCCTAAAAGCTTAGAAAAGTCACCTGAACGCATATCTTCTTTAATAGTCGGATGCGCCTTTTGAGCAGCCTCAAAAAGCTGCACACTCGCCAAATTACCCAGCGTATAGGTTGGAAAATAACCAATAAGCGCTTCTGACCAGTGAACATCCTGCAAGCAACCCTCAGCGTCATTTGGTGGCGTAATACCAAGATAAGCCTGATACTTCTCATTCCACGCTTCAGGTAAATCAGCAACATCCAGACTAGCTTCAAGCAAAGCAAGCTCGAGTTCGAATCTTATGAGAATATGTAAGTTATAGGTAACTTCATCTGCTTCTACGCGTATAAGGCTAGGTTCTACTTTGTTAATAGCCGCGTAAAAGCTATCTAACGAAGTAGCACTTAAGTGAGGAAAGGAAGCTTGTAGGTCAGCATAATAACCTTGCCAGAACTCGTAAGAACGACCCACTAAATTTTCAAATAAGCGTGATTGTGACTCATGAATACCCAAACTAATAGCAGCACCCAGAGGAGTGCGGTAGTACTTATCAGCAATACCTTGCTCATACATAGCGTGACCCGCTTCATGCATGGTGCCAAAAAACGCAGGGTTAAAGAAATCTTCAAAGTAACGTGTTGTTATACGAACATCATACTTACTAATATCTTGGGCAAATGGGTGCACCGTTGGGTCAAGGCGCCCATGATTAAAGTCAAACCCTAATTTCTTAGCAATAGCTTCAGCTACTTGACGTTGCGTATCAACATTAAAGTTCGTATAAATAATACTGTCATCTGGCATTTTACCTATCTTTAATTTATCAAGCAGCTTTACACTCTCATCACGCAATTCAGCAAACATGGGTTTAAGTTGCGCGGCCGTTGAGCCCATTTCGTATTCATCATGCAAAGCATCATAAGGATGCTCATCAAAACCCAAAAAGTCAGCCTCTTGCCTTGTCATTTCAATAATTTTTCGCAACTCAGGTTCAAACGACTTAAAGTCATTAGAAGCTCGAGCTTTTACCCATGCGCTTGAAGCTTTGGCTCTTTGTTTGGTGAGTGCTTCTATAAAATCTGAGGGTAGTTTGGTCGCTCGCTCAAAACTTTTTGCGACTCTGGCCAGCATAGTGGCTTCGTCACTATCTTCTTTAAAGTTTTCTTTAGCTAGTTGACTTAAGTAATCTTTCATTTTTGAGCTGGTAAGCATTTCATGACTCATGCTACCTAGGCTTGCGAGTTGCTGACCTCTTGCTTCTGATGCACCTTCTGGCATATATACTTGCTGATCCCAAGACAAAAGGCTGGCAGCTTGATTTAGGTCCTCGATACGCCCATAAAAACTAAGAAATTCATTGAGTAAAGACATGGAACTAAGTGTACAGTGAAGCGCAAAAGAAGCAAGTTAGATAGTTAGGGTTCCCTTTTAAATTAGCCGTAGCTGAACTATGAAAAATGGAAACTAAGAAGTCTTTTCAAGCTTTTCATTTTGTGATTTCTATTTTTCTTTTTTACTTATAGTACTTTTTTAAGAAGCTCGTTAGCTGCTCTCATGCTATCTTTAGTTAGTATGAATGTTGATTTATCAGACGCCACACGTGGCTTATTAACGAGTGAACGCAGCGCAATTGCTGACCTGCATGGCATTTTGACGAAGTTAGGTGCTGCAGAAGAAGATCTCAAAGACTTAAAAGTTGCCCTTGATGATCTTGAGGGTGTATTTATGCTGGTTGTTTGCGGTGAATATAACGCAGGCAAATCTAGCTTACTTAACGCTTTACTTGGCCACAAAGTCATGCTTGAAGGCGTTACCCCAACAACGGATCGTGTCACTATTGTGACTTACGGGCCGGTAGCTAAAGATGTAACTGAATCAAGTAGCCTGATGCGCCGTGAATTTCCTGCCGAAATTCTTAAGGATGTTGCTTTTGTAGATACACCCGGCACCAACGCCATTATTCAAGAACATCAGGAACTTACAGAAGATTTTGTGCCCCGTGCTGATCTTGTCTTATTTGTAACAAGCGCTGACAGACCTTTTACTGAAAGTGAACGTAAGTTTTTAGAACTCATTGGCTCTTGGGGCAAAAAGATAGTTATTCTGGTTAATAAACTAGACATTATTGAAGATGCAACTGAGCGTGAAAAAGTCTTAAATTTTGTGCGTGAAAACGCACGTAAGACCATAGGAGTAAGCCCTAAAGTCTTTGGTATAAAGGCAAGAGACGCTTTCAAAGCTAAAGAATCAGGCAATAAGGCTGCTCTAAAAGATACAGGCTTACCTGAATTAGAAAGCTTTATTTCAAGCACCTTAGCTGCAGGTGAACGCTTCAAACTAAAACTCTTAAACCCTCTAGGGGTTGCTGAAAATCTAAATCAACGCTATCAAGATGTTATTGAACATCGCCTTAGCTTACTTGAGGATGATCGCAAAACCTTATCTGAAGTAGATAGACAACTAGAGCAATACGAAAAAGATATGCAACGCGAGTTCGAAAACTACCTATCTCGAATAAAAACCGTACTTCTTGAAGTTGAGCGTAGAGGCGATGTTTACTTCGATGACACCATACGTTTACAAAATGTACTTAGCCTTATGAATGCCAACAAAATAAAGAAAGACTTCGAAGCAAGAGTTATACGCAACGCAGATCAAGAAGTTGATTTTGCAGTGAGCGAATTGGTAGATTGGTTCTTACAAAAAAACCTAAAGCTCTGGGAAGATGTCATGAGTTTTGTTAATGACCGTCGACAAGCAGGTAATGAAAATATCATTGGTGAAGTAGGTGGACGCTTTCAGTATGACCGTGAAAACCTTATTCGCAGTTTACGAGAAAGTGCCAGTGACGTTCTTGACACCTACGATGAAGACTCAGAAGCACGCCGTCTTGCTGACAAGTTACAAAGCTCTGTTTACCAGTCAGGCTTAGGCTTAGTCAGTGGCCTTGGTTTAGGCGCAGCTGTCTTAGCTTTTGTTTCAAGTGCTGCACTCGACATAACAGGCGTAACCCTAGGCATAACGCTAGCTGGCATAGGCTTCTTCTTAATACCAAGAAGACGCAAACAAGCCAAACTAGAACTACATAACAACATGCAAAAATTACGAGATAGCCTACATGACAGCCTTGCCAAAGAATTCAACAATGAATTACGCAAAGCCAGTGCAAAACTACATGAAGCCATAGAACCCTACACCCGCTTTGTACGAAGCGAACTAGGACGCATAGAAAGCCTAGACAAAGAACTCGAGTCTTCTGAGGCGAGCTTACTTGCATTAAGGAAAGATGTAGAAGCTTTAACTTAAACTACTAACTGTTTTGCGTTAAGCTAAGTGATTATGCAACCCGCTCGTCTTTTTTGCTTGCTTAGCTTAGTGCTTTTTAGTCTTGTTTCTTGTTTACCAAGAACAACTGAGGCTGTTTTAGCACCTAATCAGGGGAATCCTTTAAGTAAAGCAGAGGGTACAGCTAAGCCAAGTCCTAGCCTTAGTGCCAGCTTAAATTTTGCTTTACCTATTGCAAATGCCAGTATTTTGAGTGGCTTTGGTGAGCAGGGTTCTGGTTTGGTTTTACGTACCCCTGAACCTGAAGAAGCCGTTAAAGCGGTTGAAGCTGGCGTTGTTACAGAAATGACTAAATTTAGTGCTAATGATGGCTATTTGGTTACGATTGAACACACAAATACGCTAAGTACCAGCTACTTAAATTTAAAAGCCGTTCCTTTAGTAGTCGTAGGTGACCATGTAAGCAAAAACCAAACCATTGGCTTTTTAGGTGGCGGCAGTTTAACACCCGCCAATGTCCTTAAATTCTTTGCCTCAAAGCTAGAAAATGGCACGCTTACCTTTATAGACCCCAATTCACTCATTCAGTTTTAAACTCGAGTCTTCTTCTGTGTTACACTCTTGCCTCATGAGCAAAAAAGCGGCAGTTAAAGTGTCTTATCAGGGTGTGGCGGGTGCAAATAGTGAAATTGCATGTTTGCAATTTAATAAAGATGCTGAGGCTATTGGCTATCATAGTTTTGCTGATGCTTTTGATGCTGTCATAAAAGGTGAAGTTGATTTTGCTTGCTTGCCTGTTGAAAATAGTTTAGCTGGCTCTGTTCATCAGACTTATGATTTGCTTACCGATTCTGTTTTGCATGTTATGGCTGAGCAAATAGTACGCGTGCATCATAATCTTATGGTTAAGCCCGGCATAAAACTCTCAGATATTAAGCGTGTTTACTCTCACCCGCAAGCCCTCGCACAGTCGCAAGCTTTTTTAAAAAAGCATGGCTTTGAAGCTGTTACTGATTTTGATACGGCAGGCGCAGCCAAAATTTTATCTGAAAATAGTAGTGAAGGTAACGCTGCCTTAGCCACCAAACGGGCAGCTGAGATATACGGCTTAGATATTTTGGCTGAAAATGTTGAAGATATGGATTTTAACTTTACACGCTTTGTAGTTTTAGGCCCCGAAGAAGCAGCTCGAGCTAAGGGTGCTAATAAGTCTAGTCTTATATTGGCAACGCGGCATAGGCCTGGTGATTTGGTTTCTTGCCTAGAAGAATTTCCTAAGAATAATATTAATATGACTAAGATTGAGTCTAGACCTCGCCGTGATAAACCATGGAGTTACTTGTTTTACGTTGATATTGATGGTCATATTGAAGATGATAATGTGCAGCAAGCCATGACTGGGCT
>CAYGTA010000358.1:0-5185 GCA_964352605.1 uncultured bacterium
TCAATGCTGTGTTATGCCAAGTCGCTGTGTTATACCAAGTCCGATAATACGCTTAAAAAACTCTAAAGAGATTTATACGCTCCTAAGCAGACTTGGTATTGCTTTCAACGGTCCAAGACCGCGTTTAGCTCCGTAAAGAACTAAACGAAAATGGTATTAAAGATAAAAACTGCTATATGACAGGATTCAATCGCTTTAGTCTTAGATTTTTCGTTAAAAAAATAAAAGGCAGCCATATAGGCTGCCTTTTATTTTACTTTTGCAACATATTTTCCCTACTCAGTTTGTCACTAGATAATTAGCTATTTCAGCTGTAATACCAAACTGATTTAATCGTGTCATAAACCTGAGTAAATCTGAGCTTACTCCCCTAGGTCGGAATTATAAAGTCTTACGACATTTATAATTCAGCTTAGTATAAAAACCAAACCCTTCTGAAACTCACAAAGTAGAAATTTGTGACCACTTCACCAAAGGCTTTTTTACTTTGTGCTACTAATAAGCTACTGTGCTCAGACCGTGTATACCGAATTCTTTTGAGGAGCAAAGACGTGTTAGGGAGAATCCATCTACCAGCTAATTTTCAATTAAAACAGTATCAGATTTACCAACTTATGGGAGAAGGTAAAGATGCTGTTATTTACTATGCTAATGATTTACATAGTGATCATCCTGTTGCCATTAAAGAGTTCTACCCTCACCCATCGGCTTACCGCGAAGCAAGAAGCTATAAACTCTATCCGGCAGGCGATGGTCAAGGCTTTGGTGAAGGCTTAAACAGCTTTCTCAGCGAAGCCAGTTTGCTGAGTAGCTTAGAACATCCTGGGCTTGCTGAGCGGTTTAACCACTTTGAATTAAACGGCACTGCTTATCTTGTTATGCAACTCAAGTACAACCCTAATATTTCGCTTTATGACTGGTCACAAAAAAATGCTGTAAATAACGAAAAGCGTGTTTTTAATTTATTAAGACCTGTTTTTGATGCTGTTGAATATCTAAGCCCCTTGAGAGATGCTGAGCAGTTTCAAAAGCGTGACTTAAAACCCAGCAACATTATTTTAAGTCAAGAAAAAGATCATATTATGGCCGCCCTCCTTGATAACAGTGCAGTTCGTCGTTTTGTTGCAGATGTCAAAGAACTCTACCCTCAGAAAAATGCTGAAGCTTACTTTGCACCTGAGCATAATGACCCAACACAACCCCCAGGGCCTTTCACCGATGTCTACAGTTGTGGCGCGCTTGTTTATGCACTCGTAACAGGCGAACAACCCCCAACGGCCTCAGAACGCAAAAGGTTAAATGCCAAAGTCAAAGAAAGTGAAACAAGTCATCTTTCTTACGCCCCTACAGCTTTAAATTTCTCAGCCTTCTCGCCTGCTGTAGTGCAAGTTGTTAGTTCAGCACTAGCTTTAGATTCCTTTAAACGCTACCAAAACATTAGCAGCTTTGTAAGCGCATTTAGATTAGCTTTAAGCTTAGATGACCCTAGTTTCCAAAGTGAAGGTAAATCGCTACTCATGCCCCCACATCTTATGGGTGCAAACACTCAAAAACTGCCCTTAAACCTAGAACCCAAAGCTGCTCAAGCCAACTCAAGAAAACGCCTGAACCTTCTGGTACTCGCCTTATTCATTGCCGTAAGTATTTATATAAGCCTAACTTACCCTATGCTCATTGAGTCCTTTAGCCTTCAAGACAGGTTAAAAACTCAAGAGTTAACAGCTGCTATTCATGGCTTAGATTTGTTTTAAGCTTATGCATCACATCTGCCATTTATCTTTACGTGCCATAATATTTTATTATAGTTATTAGGAGAAAAGCTCAATGTCAACTCTAACCACCGACCTAAAAACAGAAATCAGAAGCATTCTTGCTGAAGTCATTAATGATGATGTTCCCAATAATGAGACTGATCTCGTTGAAACAGGTAGCCTTGACTCTTTAGCACTTGTAAGCCTCATTATGGAGTTAGAATCACAATTTGCCATAGCTATTGACTTTGATACCTTAGAACTCGAGTCTTTCCGTTCAGTTAATAGCATTAGTCGTTATGTTCAAAATTTACAATCTTAGCTTTACAGTTTTAGGGATCACTTAAATTGAAGGCTATCGTGCCTCTTGGTTTTTATTATTCTAACCAAAATAAATTATGCTTCGAATAACTAAGCTGTCTTTTAGCTTAGTAACTTAATCTTGAGTACTTAAACAATTGTGAAATGTCTCATCTCAGCTCTTACTTTGTGTAATTTCCTGCTGATTCGCAACCTTTTCAGGGTAAACTAAGACTGTGCAATTGAGTCGTCATGTTGGGCACGGTTCAGATGTGGGGCGTGTTCGTCCCCTTAATGAAGATTACCACCGCGTTTGGCAATTCCCATTACGCGATGGCGAGCTTACATTATTGGCTGTCGCTGATGGAATGGGCGGCGCCGCAGCAGGAGAAGTTGCCAGCAAACTAGCCATGGAAGTCTTGGATGAATCGTTTAGTCGTTATGTTGACGCACTCAACGAAGGTCGTCCTATAGTGGGCATTGATAGTTTGGCCGAAAAAGCCATTCGTTTAGCAAACCGACGTGTTTACGCCGCAGCTACGCAAAATGAAGGCCGTAAAGGTATGGGCACTACCCTCACCTTAGCAGCCATTGTTAATAACCAAGCATTCCTTGGTCATGTTGGTGATTCACGCGCCTACCTAGTAAGAGAAGAAAGCATCTATCAACTCACCAAAGATCACTCTTGGGTTGAAGAGCAACTCGAAAAAGGACTCTTAACCGAAGAAGAAGCCCAAGCACATGAATGGCGCAACCTAATAACTCGAGCGCTTGGTACTAGGCCTCAAGTTGTTCCCGATATTATTGAAATGCAAGTCAGACCTCATGATGTCTTTGTTATAGCAACAGACGGACTGCATGGTCTTGTGACACCTGAAGAAATTCTAGCTGAAATTAAACGAACTAAAGATCATCAATCTTCTGTTGAGTACTTAATTGCAAGTGCCAATGAGCGCGGTGGCCATGACAACATCACGCTAGTGATTGCTGAGGTTGCTTAAAATGCTCTGGCTATTTTTGGTTTTAGGGCTTGTACTTGCGGTTGTTTTATCTCGCTTATCTAGTTGGATAAGCATTGGCTTATTTATTTTAAGCTTAACGTTTCTGCTTTGGCTAAGCTCTTTAGGGCCTTTAGAGCAATCTATAACTCCCCTTATTGTTTCTGCTTTAGCGTTTGGCATGTTTGTACCTTTAGTACAAGGAAACGGTCAAAATAAAAAAATTGCACCTGCTCGTAAACAAGCTAAGTCAAAGGCAAAACCTAGCATGCAGGTAAAAGGTGAAGCTTCCTCGTCACTTAATAGTTTAGATGTTCCTGGTTACGATGTTCTTGAAAAAGTTGGTTCCGGTGGCATGGCAAGTGTTTATAGGGCTCGCAGGCAAAGTGATGACGCCATAGTTGCCTTAAAAATACCTATGGAGCAATATGTTGCCGATGCCAAGTTCATAAGACGTTTTCACCGTGAAGCAGAGGTAGCTCAACGCTTAGATCATGAAAATATTGTTCGCACCTTTGAACACGGCAGCATTGGCATTAAGCATTACATGGCTATGGAATACGTTGATGGGCGCAGTTTAGAAGGCTACATAGAATCAGGTGAACTCAGCATCCCGCTAGGTGTTGAAGTCATGAAAGCCGTCTCAAAAGCCTTACAGCATATTCATTCTGTTGGTATTATCCATAGAGATATAAAACCAGCTAATATCATGCTTATAAACGGTGGTATTTTATCTAAAGACCCACCCGAACTACGCTCAGACACCGTTAAACTCATGGACTTTGGTATTGCAGGCGGAAAAGTACTCTCTAGACTCACTATGACAGGCGCTCGAGTAGGAACACCCGTTTACATGTCACCTGAGCAGGCTCGGGGTCTAAAGATTGATCACCGTAGTGATATTTACAGCTTAGGGCTTGTCTTTTACGAGATGCTCACAGGGCAAACTGCCTTTAAGGGTGGTTATGAAGCCATTGTGCATCAACAAATTTTTCAAACTCCCCCGCCGCCACGACAACTTAATTTGGCTATTCCTAAAGAGCTAGATAGCCTCATTATGAGAATGATTTCTAAAGACCCTAGTGATAGACCAAAACTATCTGATGTTTTAAATCATTTAGACTTAAGTTGGGAAGAAGAAGTAACTGACCAAAACCTTAGCAGTCGCATTATTATTACGGTTAGTTCAAGGCAAGGTGTACTCCGCATTTTAGACACCGAAGGGTCACTAAATAGCTCTATAGGTAATATTGGGCTAGGCGATGAAGCTTTCTCAGCAGCACCACTATCTGTTGCTTTAGACAGTAAAGGCAACTTCTTTGCAGCTGTATTTGAATACCGCGTTGGTCAAGAAAACAACCAAATGATTCATCACTTAGACCCCAACGGAAAACCCCTTAAATCCTTTGGCTCATACGGCATGGCTTCAGGTGAATTCTTATATCCTATTTCGCTTGCCATTGCGCCAGATGACCGCTTATACATTCTTGATTCAGAAACCAATTTTGTACAGTGTTTTGATACCAACGGCAACTTCTTATTTAATTTTGGTGGCAGAGGCAACGGTAAAGGCAGCTTTAACGACCCACGCATGGTGAGTTGTGACCAGCAGGGTAACGTTTATGTTCTTGATTACGGCAATAAACAAATACAACGCTTCACAGCAGAAGGAAACTACCAAACCCGCTGGGCCTTTAAATTAAGCGCAAAACAAGACGGCATGCGTGTTCTAGACGGCTTTACGGTAGATAGTTTAGGTAACCTATACATTAGTGACGCCACCGGCGGACGGGTACGCAAAATAACTCCAGAAAGCAAAGTAGATTTGTCTTACAGCATAGAACCCCTACAAGGCGAAGCAACTGAAACGCTACTAGACTTAGGGGTAGACGACAAAGGCTACCTATACGCCTCTAGACGCGGCGGACACCTCATTCGCAAGTATGACTTATCAGGCCGACTAGTTGACACCCTAGAAACCTACGCGCCCGTCGTACAAATGATAATTGACAACAAAAAGAACAAACTCGAGTCTGTCTTAAATTAATTTAAAGCAAGACTAATGCGCAGGTACGAGCCAATTCTATCTTAGGCTGATTGGCATCTATACCGTTTCACCTTAATTTCCATTTACTA
>CAYGTA010000359.1:0-5184 GCA_964352605.1 uncultured bacterium
CACCAACGAGTGCACCCGCAGCGCAATCAATCCATAACAAGTTACGACGCATCTTCAATCACTCTGCTTGCTTAAGCTAAACCCTAAACGGATGTAGACGCATTGGTGTTTGAAGCATCAATTTGTTTTTTCTTGTCTTGCTCAATTTTGTTTTGCATAACAGGTACTTTATCTAGCGTGCGTTCAAACGCGTGCAACATGCCTCTAAATTGCTCTCTAAAGAGCATTTGTTCACGCTCGAGTCTTGAGATTTCGTAGCGAGCTTCTTTGAGGCGTGTCTCGGCATCTTTAACGATGTTGCTTTTTTCGCTGTTGGCTTCTCGTAAAATAATTTCTGATTCACGTTTGGCATTTTGCTTCATTTCGCTACCTATGCGTTCGGCAGCTATGACAGCGCGTTTAAGCTCGAGTTCTGCTGACTGTAAGTCTTGTATGCGTTTTTCTTTGCGTGCAAGTTCGTCTTTGAGTCGTTGGGTTTCTCGTTGCATTTCTTCGGTTTGATCGCTGAGTGCGGTTAGAAAGTCGCGTACTTGGCGGCGATTGTATCCGTTGAAAGCCGTTGTGAACTCCATGTGTTGGATATCAAGCGGCGAATGTTTGGTCATTTGGTCCTCATCCTCATTTATGAACGAACCCCGTTGGTTTACCCACCTAGTGAAGCTTGGGGGAAGAGTGCTGAGCCCACGCGGATGATCGTTGCACCTTCTTCGATGGCTATTTCAAAGTCTCCACTCATACCCATCGATAATTCGTCTAGCATAAGTTTATCATGAATGCTGTGAAGTTTTTCAAAGTAAGGGCGTGCATCTTCAGAATTTGTACTGTAAGGCGCCATTGTCATGAGTCCTTTTACCTTAAGATGCGCCTTATTTTGAGCATAATCTACTAACTTTTCTGCCTCATCAAGCCCAGCACCTCGTTTTGACGCTTCTGCTGCAACATTCACTTCAATAAGAATATTAAACACATGATCCTTATTGCTACCCACACGCTCGAGTTCATCTATCAGTCTTTCTGAATTAACAGAGTGAATAAGGTGAAAAGGCAGGCAGTATTTTACCTTGTTGCGTTGCAGGCTGCCAATAAGGTGCCATTCTATAGTTTCTAACTCGGCTGCTTTGTCACGCCATTCTTGAATACGGTTTTCCCCTAAAATACGGTGATTATGGCTTAGTATTTCTTTTTGTATTTCAGCAACACTATGGTTTTTGGTAACGGCAACCAGTTTTATATCTTCAGGGTTTCGTCCTGCACGTTCGCAAGCTTTATGAATGCGGTCTTGAATCTCTTGAAACATAGCTTAAGAATAAGCCAGTTTGGTCTTAGCAACAATGGGGTAGGGTGAAAAGCTAAAGAGCTGGGGAAGACAGGGGAAGTATACTCGCTATTTTCTATTTTCCACTTTTACTTTTTGTTCCTAGTTGCTTTTTTCTAACTAAGAACACCCTAACGCTTTATGAGTGGCAACACAAAAACATGAACCCTTAGCCACCAAGTTTTCATAATTCTTGCGCTTTAGCAGACATCTTCTCATAAATTAGAGCGTTAAACTGCGCCATGTTTTCAAATCGGCTCATGTTTATCATTTTTGCAGTGTGGCTATTTGCCAGCCAACTCAGCTTAGCGCAAGCGCCCCAACTTAGCGGACCCTTAACTGAAATTAGGGTAACTGGCACCACCGAAACCAACCTTGTCAGAACCATCATTCGCTCAAGAGCAAACACACAAGTTGAACAAATCAACCTAGAGAGCGAACGTAACCTTGTCTTACAGCTTGGTATTTTTTCAGAAGTAACCGTTCGACTTGAAGAGCAACCCACCGGCATTGTCATGCTCATCAATGTCAGAGAAAACCCGCGCATTAGCGAAGTTAGAGTAGAAGGCTCGAGTATCATTTCAGATATTCAGTGGCGGCAAGCCTTATCTTCTCAGCTTATTGAGGCAGGTCAACCCCTAAATAATAAGCGTGCCGAAGACGCTATTGCAGGTATTCAGCAGACCTACACTGAGGGCGCCTTTCCGTTTACGGTTGATGTAACGCTAGATATTAGCGAGTCAGAAGCGACTTCTGAGCAGTCAGAAACAACGGTGAGTTTGCTTTATACCGTTGATGAATCTGCCCCCATTAATGAAATTATTTATGAAGGCAATACTGTTTTAGAGCAAGACAGCATAGATAGATCCTTTCTCTTTTTAAAAGACCAAAAAGAATTTCAGTTTCTTGCTTATCAAGAAACGGTTCGTGAAATTTCTCAGAACTACGCTGATTTAGGCTACCGCTTAAGTGGTGTAGATACCAGCAGAACCCGCTTAGAAGAGGGTGTCTTGACCGTAGTCTTTAGAGAATTCAAAATTTCAGCTTTAGACACCACCGCAATTGGCATTTCACCCAGTGAATTTTCTTTAAAAGTAGGTGACTTATATAACTATGATGTCTTACTTGAAGACATCAAACGCTTATCTCGCGGTCGCGATAATGACATTGGCATAGACGAATTACCCTTAGCTACAGGCGATGTACGCATAACCTTCAGGTCAGGCCCACCCGGCCAAGCTGGTGCCATAACCGCCATAGAAATAGAAGGCAACACCGTCATATCAAGCGAAGAAATAACAGCTGTTCTTAAGCTCGAGCTTGGTGACAACTTTACTTCTGCTCTTGCAAATGAAGACTTTACGAGCATCTTTGAACTGTATCGTGACAGGGGTTATTCAATTGCGCAAGTATCACGCTATAACTACTTAGATGGTACTTACATTCAACGTATCATTGAGCACAAAATTGCAGATTATGAGCTTGTGTTTGACACCCCTAATCCTGATTCTAAAGACTTTACTATTTTGCGTTACTTACCTAAATTAGGTACGGTACTTAACTCAAACAGCTTGCGTCAGGGTCTTTTAAATGTCGCAAGAGGTGGCGCTATAGAAGTGCAAGGCGCCACACCTCTACCTACTGCTGACCCTGAAGAAATTATTTTGCAGCTTAACTTAAAAGAGTTACCTACCGCTCGTTTTCAACCAGGCTTGGTTTACGAAACTAGCGCTTCTTCAAGTGAATTTAACTTAAATGCTGAATTTACAGATACTAACTTTCTGGGTCGCCTGCACGATATTGGTGCAGGCATAACTGCGCAAACATCAGACATTGGCTTTTTGTTTGGTGCCAGCTTAAGTTACAGTATTCCGTGGTTGTACATAGATGAGTTTGACTTTAAAGATGTACCCACTCGCTTCTCAGCCCGTATTTTTAGTGACTTAGAAACCGATCAAGTCTTAAGTAAAAATGGTGATGTTAGTGTCTGCCTTGATGGCAGTAACGACAACTGTGAAGATGAACAAAAAGTGCTGGTCGGGCAGTACACCCGCCGTGATACAGGCTTAAGTTTAGGTGTTGGTCGCCAGGTACTCCCCTTTACACAACTTAGTGTCAGTTTAAGGGGTGCTTATAGCGATTACAGTTTAGAACCCGGTAAACAGTGCAGCCTTAATGATCAAGGTGAACTGATCGATCGAAATAACAATAAAGTTACTGACGGCAGTTGCGCTTTACCTCAAGAAGAATCTGTGGTCTTTTTACCTCAAAGCGGCTGGAATGGCTATGTAGGTACGGGTATCACCTTTGACAATAGAGATAACCCTAACTTTCCCAGAGAAGGCATAAGCGCAAACGCCGATATAGGCATTGGCTTTGGCTCGGACTACCGTAGCCCCCTAACTAATGAGCAAGCAACTTACAATTACATACCTGCTCAATTTGGCGTACGCACCTACCTTAGAGTCGCTGACCTAATACCTGACTTCAACGACACCAACCACGTACTTGCCTTCAAAGTCACCGCCGGGCATCAATTTGGAAATGACTACCCAAGCAACCGCTACTACGTAGTAGGTGACAGCTTCAACCAAGACACCTCCATAAGAGGCTACAGGCGTGCTGACGTAAACCGCTCACAAAGCTACGCCATAGGCACCCTAGAGTACCGCTACGACTTCAACCTAGATACCTTCGCCACCCAAACTGTTATAGCTTACGGCTTTGCAGATATAGGCTGGGCTTCAAGTGTACCCGGTTTTGAAAACTACCAAACCCCACCCCTAGCAGGCGCAGGCCTAGGCGCCCAACTCAACCTAGGCTTAGTAGGCATAGCCCTACCCGCCATCAGGCTCGAGTATGCCTTTAGTGAAACCAACCCTTCAGGTGTCTTTAGATTCAAGGTTGGACCTGTTTTTTAGCAGTTCAAATTATTTAAAAGGATCTGTGATCACAAAATCAAACTTCACTTTGTGACATTACTCGTAGAATGAGTACAGCTAAGCTATACTCATTTATCTTCTTATGAACGTTTCTAAGATTTTCATTGATACCTTTTCAAGGCTATCCCGCACAGCTCAACTTAGCTTCATTGTTGCCACCATAGTGTTTCTTGGCATCATTGAGCAGCTAACAAGTCCTGACATCGCTTTTTCACTTTTTTACCTCATCCCTGTTAGTCTTAGTGCTTGGCTATTTGGTCGTAATACGAGCACTTTAATTGCTAGCTTTGCTTCGATTACTTGGTTAGCCGCTGACTTACTCAGCGGTCATTTTAATCAATACATACCTTTCTTAAATACCTTCATCAGGCTGAGTGTGTTTCTTATTGTTACAAGCTTAATTCTGGAGTTACGTCAGACACTCGAGCGCGAAAAAAAGCAAGCATCAACTGATCACCTAACAGGGGCTTTGAACAATCGGGCCTTTTATAAGGCGCTCAATAATGAAATATTGCGTGCAAAACGCTACAAACATCCTTTTACAGTGGCTTATCTTGATCTTGATAATTTTAAGCAAGTAAATGATGAAAAAGGTCATACCCAAGGGGATGAAGTTCTCAAAGATATTGTTCATATACTTCAATCAAGCTTAAGAGCCGTAGATACGGTCGCAAGATTAGGGGGTGATGAATTTGCAGTTTTGCTACCAGAAACAGACAAAGCATCTGCTGAAGTGGTGCTAAACAAAATTAATGCACAGGTTCTTAAAAACATGCAATCTCAGCGTTTACCTGTCACTATGAGTGCAGGTGTCATTAGTTACGAAAGAAACTATCCTAATAGTAGTCAAGATGTCATAAAAATAGCTGATACGCTTATGTACCAAGTTAAAAGTAAGGGTAAAAACGCCATGACGTTTGAAGTTTA
>CAYGTA010000360.1:0-5177 GCA_964352605.1 uncultured bacterium
TAACTTCACTAGAAGCGAGTCCTAAACTAGCTTCACTAGAAGCGAGTCTTATCATGCTTCTGGCTCAAAGTTGTTTTGCTCGGCTAAATTTACAAAATGAAAATCCATCCTGAAAATACCTAGCGCGAACACATCAGTTCAGAACCACGCGCCAAATTAAGAACCTTCTCAGCGTTACCATTTCTAACACCTAACTCAATAAAGCCACTACTACCCGTATAAGCAACCAGCTCACCCACATCAACACTCGCAAAGTGCCTATGAACAGAACTAAGCAGTCTATCCTCAAACATCAGCTGCCAATCACTTAAGGGAAGCTCGAGTGACGCACTAGGCAAATTAGTCACCAAGTTACCAAACCTATCAATATGAATAACCTGAAGAATCCAAACACCCTTGTTTAAACTAGGCATAGGCAGGTCTAGCTTAACTAAATCAGATTGCTGCAAACTCGAGCCTAGCTTGCTGAGTGGTACGCCTGAACTTATGTGTGCCGAGGCGGGTGAAAAAATGTCTCGACCATGAAAGGTTGTACTGGTGTTAGGAAGATGATAGTCAGGATTATCTAAACTAATCACTTCTAAAATGGTTTCGTGATTAAGTATGGGGGTAAATATGCCATTATCAGGCGCAATTAAGTACTGTATTTTCTCGTCTTGCGTTTGGTATTTAACTGCAACTGCTCTTCGCTCACTACCCACGCCTGGGTCTATGACAAAGCAAAACACAGTTTCAGTGGGAAAGTGCTGGTAAGAAATATAAAAATTGAAGATGGCTTCGTTAATGCTTTGGGGGGTAACATTGTGGTTCAAATGCACCACTCTTGCTTGGGGTGCTATGCTCAGCATGACCCCTTCACAAACCCCTACACATGGGTCAACAGCACCAAAATCGGTTGCAAAGGCAATGATTTTTAACGGATTCATAACAGGACCTCCAGCAGCAAATCAGCTTAGGCTGATTTGAGGAAAATCCTCTTAAATCTGCCCAAACACGAAGCTTAAAAAGCTTTAGAATTTTGTGTTTGGCTGGACGTAGCACCCATCTTTAAGATTGGTTGCTGCGGTGTCTTTCGCTTATAAAGCGCATTTCGGGCCAGATCCCTCTACCGCTCTCGATTAAGAGCACGCACTCTCATGCGCACCATAAGTCTAAAAAGAATTTGTTTAAACTGTCAAGTCTTTAGGGCTTAAAACCTTCGTGGTCTTTGGGTTTAGCTAAAAACTCACCAAAGCACCCGATTTTGAAAGATAAAACTATTCTAAGCTGAATCATAGGGTCTTACAACGCAAGTAAATCAATCTAGTATAAATGCTATGAAATCTTTACCTTCAGCATCTGGAAACACTATTATTTATTGAGCTAGTCATTAGTCTCTTTAGCCTTAACTATCTTGATTCAAGGTTTGACTTGCGATAGCAACATATGCGTTGTGGTTTGCCCAAACTTCATGCAGCGTTTTATAAGCTGCTCTAAAGCTTCCATGCTTTCTAACCGCGCTTCAGCAATAAAAGCACTTCGACCAAGCAAATGATGACAGCTATCAAAACTAGTTTCCTCTTTTGCAAAATGAATAAAACTTTTTTCTTGATTATAAGGAACATCAACCAAAATATAAGCCGCAATGTGCTTACCAAGCGCTTGCTTATTTATTTTCACTTCATACCCTGTTATCACACCCGCATCTTCTAACTTCAAAATGCGCTCCTTAACAGCAGGTGAACTCAAGCCAACATGATCAGCAAGCATGCTGTAGCTTAAGCGTGCATCTTTACTAAGAAGCTCGAGTATTTGTTCATCTTTAGTATCAAGGGTTTTATTTTTCATAGTTTTTCCTAATTCTAGTTTAGTTTTTAAAGTATTTACTTTAGATTTAATAGCTTTTCTTCTTTAATTATAAAGCTAAACCCTTCACAATAAAGCTATGGATTATTTAAGTAGCAAAACAGATAAATTTATAGCTCTAGATGAGCGCTATAGTGCTAAAAACTACAAGCCTTTAGATATTGTTATTGAGCAGGCTAAAGGCGTTTGGCTTACAGATGTTGAAGGCAAGCGCTATCTTGATGGTCTGGCTGCTTACTCAGCGGTTAATCAAGGGCATTGTCACCCTAGGCTTATTGAAGCCTTAATTAAGCAAGCTCAAAAGGCAACCCTAACCTCTCGTGCTTTTCGCAATAATGAAATGGGTTTATTTCTAAAAGAGCTTTGCGAGATGACCCATTACGACATGGCCTTACCTATGAATACAGGTGCCGAGGCGGTCGAAACCGCAATTAAAGCGGCTCGCAAATGGGGTTACCAAACAAAAGCGATTCCGCAAGATCAAGCTGAAATTATTGTCTTTACAGGTAACTTTCATGGTCGCACAACTACGATTGTGGGCTTTAGTTCAGAAGCGCAATACAAGCAAGATTTTGGTCCTTTTACACCAGGTTTTATAAGCGTTCCATATGGCGATGCTAACGCGGTTGCTAAAGCCATAACGCCAAACACAGTTGGTATTTTACTTGAACCCATTCAAGGTGAGGCGGGTGTTGTTATTCCTCCTGCCGGATTCTTAAAAACAGTTGATGAGCTATGCAAAGCTAACAATGTATTATTTATTGCTGACGAAATACAAGCGGGTTTAGGTCGCGCTGGTGCGCTCATTGCGAGTGAATTAGAAGGCGTGAAGCCTGACATGCTCATACTTGGAAAAGCTTTAAGTGGTGGCTTTTACCCTGTAAGCGCTGTTCTTGCTAGCAAAGCTATCTTAGGTTTATTTAAACCTGGTGATCATGGTAGTACCTACGCAGGTAATCCTTTAGGTGCAGCGGTTGCCCGTGAAGCTTTAAAGATACTAGTCGAAGAGAAACTGATAGAGAATGCGCAAACGCTAGGTGAGTACGCACTCGAGCGACTCAAAACTATTTCAACCCCGATGATTAAAGAGGTTCGTGGGCGTGGTCTTTTTATTGCTATTGAGTTACATGGACCTGCTAGACCGTACTGTGAAGCGCTTGCTGAGATTGGTCTTCTTTGTAAAGAAACTCATAAAAATGTCATTCGCTTTGCGCCTCCTCTTGTTATAAGCAAAGCAGACCTTGACTGGGCTATTGAGCAGTTTAAGATAGTGTTTGAAAATGACTCTCAAGAGGCATCACCGCAACTTGCATCTGTTTAGAATTATGTTTCAAAAAGTTTACCAAAAACGGCATTGAATTTTGACTGTATCGCTCTAAGACTAAAAGATTAGCACCGAGAGCAAAGAATAAATAGCGCAATCACTATAAGAAATACTAAACCCTCGAATCCATAAGCTAATGCCGGAAAAGCAATAAAAAAGAGCCGAACTAAGACGGCTCTTTTTTATCTTGAATCAAAGTTTTAAAAGAGCTTTAGAAACCACCTAAGAGTTCTTCTAAAGTGGTACTCGAGCCGTCACTCATAATAAGTGCTAGGTTTTCGCCAGGTATTCCATTTTTATTGGAATCGTTTAGAACACCGTAAAAGCTTACAATTTCTTCAGCATTTGCCCATATTTTTCCGTTTTGAACGGTTAGTGAGTAATAACCTGTGGTTAGGTCGAGCATAGGGTCAGAAAATCCAAAGGCTATAGCTAGAGTATCTTTTTCTCCTTGAAGAGAAACTGCTACATCTGCTTTGGCGGAACCACTCACTAATTTTAAATCTGTTAAGAAACAATCATTATTTTTGGTTTCAGAAACAACAATCTCTGCAGCTAAACCAAGTTTTACATAATCACCAGCAACGCTGTATTTAATGCTGCTGTCAAACTCAATAGCTCCTTTATTAGGCCCTAAATCTTTTGCACTTAGATCGAGGTTGAAACTTAGGGTTTCATCAGCACCGTTTGCAAAATCACCTTGAATCTTGACACTAGTAGGCTCTAAAGTGCGGTAATTACAATTGCTCATGTACCACGATGCAGACAGGTAAATATTACCCGCTGCAATGTTATCTTTCATTACGTTTAGTTTCATGTCTGTTGGCACTTCTTGTTGACCTGCTTCAGTCATGACATAAATGGTGGGTGCTTTTGCATTCCAATCTAAAGTTAGCATTACTTGAGAAACGGAACCATCTAAATTACCAAATGGGAACTGTAACCTTAAATCATCAGATGCAGTTGTTTGCTGCCATTGTCCTGAATTTGGGTTATATTGCCAAACACCCCTCGGAAGCTCAATCGCTTCGCCTTGGCTAAAAATGTTTGTTGCTAGATTTAAAAACGAAAAGCTACTCAAATCTTGCAAAATAGCTTCTGGATTTTCTAAATTTGCTAGTCCTGAAAACGCTGCCACGTTAAAAGGTGCATTAGCAGGAATAGCAGCGAGGATATTAAATCCAACAATTTCCTGACCAATAATGCTTTGTAAATCTAGCGCCATGTCAGTTACAAAGCCTCCTAAGTCTTCTTCAGACCAAAGGGTTTCTGCTGGTGGTTGAACTTGAGGTGAGCTACAAGCCGCTAGTACTAAGGTAAAAAGTGCAACAATGATTATACTTACTTTATTCATAATGACCTCCATCATTTTGACAATAGATTCCTACTTAGCTAGCATGCTGCTTAGCTAAGACTCAGCTGTGTTTTAGAGTTTCATATCGTTTGCATGGCTTAATTAAGTCGCACATGGGTAGAATTGACTTCATTGCCCTTTAGTTCAAGATTCTTTATCACAGCCATCTTTTAGGCGACTGATTCGTCGCTAAGAACAGAAAAGGACTATCGAACTATTCTTAGTTCAAGATGAATCCGAAAGCAATTAGAACAACACGATGCAACTAAGCTCGCTTTAAATTAGTATAGTGTTTTAGTAGTTGGTAGGCTTATGCAAGCAATGATTCCTTCCTCGACACATTAATAACACCGCTACCCTATTTCGTTATCAAAGAATTTGCTGTGACAGCTGCACTAGTAATCAGCTTGTTTAATGGTAGACAAGTAGAAACCCCTTACAGCAGGGCATTTCTTATGATAAGAATGATGCTCTTACTCAGCATTTACTCACAAATCACATAAAGCTAGGCGGTTTTTTGCTCTTAAACCCCCTACTCGCCTTAACCTAAATTGCTTTTCAAAAAGCAGGCTAGAAAAATATAGCAGCTTTCAAGTAAAACACTACATGGACTTAGCGAATCCGTTTTTACTCAGCTAGTTCGGCATTTAAAAC
>CAYGTA010000361.1:0-5166 GCA_964352605.1 uncultured bacterium
CCTCTTACTTAATCCCCTAATACCATTTCCGTTTAGTTCTTTAAGGAACTAAACGCGGTCTTGCACCGTTGAAACTAATACCAAGTCCGCTTAGGAGCGCATAAATCTCTTTAGAGTTTATTAAGCGTATGATCGGACTTGGTATAAAATCTCCTCCCGGTGGTCGGAACTGTCGCAAAGGGACAGCTCCCTTAATTAGAGAGCCAAAGTCAACAGCTCTTTTGCTGCAACCATTCGTGCGACCACTCAACCTAGACTATCTGAATTCTAGGGTAGTAAAAACTAAGCAACTCAGTCGCTGCGGCAATATTTCTCGGAACTACAATTAGACACGCTATCGTTTTCAAATTACACTAGGCCAGCCAGTAAACTTAAAGCAACATCAGCACTTGCCAAACTCACCGCTTGATTGACTTTAATATCAGCTAACTCCTGTCGGTAAGTTTCTAAAAGCCCTTCTTTTTCCTTCCAAAGCTGGCTATTTTGCAGCACCTTAAAAGCAATATCTCTTTGCAAATCTCTAAATTTCACAATACTGTTTTGCAAACCTTGCTTCTCCCATTTGTTTACAGTAGATACGTTACTACGCCATTTGAGTTCATCACGCCACCACCCTAAATACAGCACTTCACCCACTTCATAATAAGCTGTTGCAGTTTTATTAATACCCTCTCTTGTTGTGGCCGCTAACTCAAAAATACCCAAACTACTTGGCAAATAAGCAAGTAACAAAAGCTTTTGTGCTAAAGCCTCAGACAAGCCTAACTTCAACCAATCTTTAAGCTGCTTATCATAGTTTTTTCTTTCTTTTTTAGGCAAATACGCAGCTAAGTTCTTTTCTAAAAGCGCTAAATCTTTAGCCTTAATAAGCGTACTATGCGCCAAACGCCACTGCACCAAATCCATAACACGCAAACGTAGCTCCCTACGCACACGGTAATTCGCCTCAGCACTCACAGATAAACGCTCGAGTTTTTCTAGTAAGTCTGGCATAGCTATAAGCTGCATAATGTCAAAGCTAGCTTTAATACTGTCTTGCATAGTTGCGTTGGTTAATTGAGAGAGTTCATGCAGATAGGTCATACCGAGTAAATCTGTAACTTGATTAGTTATTTGCGTCGCTATGATTTCCCGTTTAAGCGAGTGGTTCTGCAAAGCTTGCTTGTGTTCTTTTTGCATGATTTCAGGAAAGTAACTTAAAAGATAAGGTTCAAACATAGGGTCATCAGGTAGGTTACTGTTAAGGGTTTTTTGGTAATTCAGCATTTTGCTGTAGGCAAGTAAAATAGCAAGTTCCGGGCGACTTAAACCTTGGCCTTTTTCTTGTCTTTCAATAAGCGTGTCTCGATCTGGCAAAAACTCTACTTGTGCGTTTAGCGTGCCTTCTTTAGTGAGTTGTTCTATCAGGCTTAAAAAAAGAGGTAAATTTTCTTTACTGTCTTGTTGCGCTAAAGACAAAGACAGTGACTGGGCACGATTGTCTTTTAAAACCAGTTCGCTTACCTCATCTGTCATTTGTTCTAAAACTGTGTTTCGCTGCATATCTGAAAGCTCACCCGACACCACAAGAGGTTGAAGTAATATTTTTAGATTAACCTCATGATCTGACATATCAACCCCTGCTGAGTTATCTATGGCATCAGTGTTTATGCGTCCGCCTTTAAGGGCATATTGAATGCGCCCAAGTTGCGTAAAGCCTAAGTTACCCCCCTCGCCCACAACACTTGCGGCTAGTTCCGGCGCGTCTATACGTACCGCGTCATTCGCAGAATCACCAACATCACTATGTTGCTCATAGCTTGCTTTAACATAAGTACCAATACCGCCATTCCAAAAAAGGTCAGCTTTCATTTTAAGAATATGCCTGATGAGTTCCTGACCGCTTGCACTCTTAGCGCTTAGCCCAAGCATCTCTTGGACTTGAGGGCTTAAAGGAATCGCTTTTGACGCTCTATCAAAAACACCACCGCCCTCACTAATAAGCTCAGATTTGTAATCAGACCAACTCGAGCGTGGCAATTTAAAGAGGCGTTTGCGTTCCTTAAAGCTAGCAGCGGCGTCTGGGTTTGGGTCTAAAAAGATATGAAGGTGATTAAAAGCAGCTAAAAGCTTGAGCTTCTTAGTGTAAAGCATGCCGTTACCAAAGACATCTCCTGACATGTCACCCACACCAAAAGCAGTAAATTCGTCTTTGAAAACATCTAAATTCATTTCAAAGAAATGTCGTTTTACGCATTCCCATGCTCCTCTAGCGGTAATAGCTTCTTTTTTATGATCGTAACCATTTGAGCCACCCGAGGCAAACGCATCACCTAACCAAAAATCGTATTCCATAGAAATAGCATTTGCAATATCACTAAAACTAGCTGTACCTTTATCAGCAGCTACAACAAGGTAAGGGTCATAATCATCATAAACAATGACTTCTTTAGGATGCACCAGCACATCTTGAACACGATTATCTGTAATATCTAGCAGGCTTCTAATGTAATTTTGATACTGCTTTTCAACATAAGCCCTAAGTTCATTACGGTCTTTAGGTGCGTGTTTAACCACAAAGCCACCCTTTGAACCCACAGGCACAATGACCGCATTTTTGGTCATTTGGGTTTTCATGAGGCCAAGAACTTCCGTACGAAAATCATCTGGTCGATCACTCCAGCGAATACCGCCCCGAGCCACCTTGCCCCCACGTAAATGCGTACCTTCAAGCTCTAAACCATAAACCGCAATCTCATAAAGCGGTCTTGGTTCAGGCATGCTACTAATGTGCTGTGAAGCCAACTTAATACTAATAAACGGCTTATTCAAGTAAAAATTAGTACGCAAACTCGCCTCAACCAAATTAAAAAGACGCCTTAACACCGTATCTTCAACCAAAGAAGGCACCTGACTTAAAGCCTCATCAAATTGCACTTTATGAAACTCAAACGCCGCCAAGCGATCCTCATCAAAACTCGAGTCAAACTTAGCAGCAAACGCTAAATAAATACGTTCTGCCAAAGCAGGATGATTAAGCAAAGTTTCTGTCACGAAACTACGACTCGCGCTGGCGTTTAACTGCACGTAATACATACGGTAAGTAAGCAAAACTGCAACTTGTCTTATGCTTAACTCGCTTAGTAAAAGCAGTTTATTAAGCGGGTCATTTTCTACCTCAGCTTCCAATAAACTACTGAGTGCCTCAATCAAACGAGCTGCCTGCAAACGCAAATCAAGCTGCCCATGCGCTTCATTCGTAACACTAAAAACATCTATAGCCAAACCCAAACTTCTAAGCTGATACGCTGCCTGCTCGAGTACCACAAAACCCAAATTTTCTAAGAGCGGCATTATGTGGCTCAGCACAAGACGTTTTTGCTTATGATAAATCCTGATTTCTGTATGCGTTTGTGTTTCTATAGGGTTAAGCAAATCAACCAAATAAGCTTTGTCACTAAGACGCTCAAACATCTCTATATCTTTAGGTGCTGACGCCACAGTTACTTCAGCACGATAGCTTTCATCAAATGCAGCCATATATTTCGTGACTAAAGGCTTAGCTTTTTGCTCTCCTAGCTGCGCTACCAGTAAGTCTTGCAAATGATCATCCCAAGTGCGGGTTAACTCAATAATGTCTTGCTCGAGTTTAAGTACATCAAGCTCATAAGGGCTTTTATGGGTGGTAAAGAAGAAGTGAAATCTAAGTTGAGATTCATCTTCACCCATAGCTAATTGATAGTCAACATGGCTTGCTTCAAGCTTATGCATGAGTTCATCTTGAATCTTACGGCGCACCTCTGCGTTAAAGCGATCTCTTGGCATAATAACCATGGCAGCTAAACCACGCCCTAAGGGGTCGCCTTGTAGGCTTAAGCGCACGCCACGCTCTTGCTCTAAACTCATAATGCCCCTAATGTCATTATGGAGTTGCGCAACATCTGCCCAGAAAAGCCCATCTCTTGGCATACTATTAAAAATAGTGGTTATTTGCTTGTAATCATGCGAACCGGGTACGGCTTTATCAAGCGCAAGCACCCTGCGAAGTTTAAGTCTAAGTAAAGGAATATGTTCAACAGGTGTAGCTAGCGCTTTAGAAGTAAATAAACCAATAAGGCGCTTCTCGCCAAATACCGTCCAATTTTCACCGTATTTTTTTATGCCAATATAATCCATGCGTACAGGTCTATGCACCGTAGATTCAGCATTGGTTTTACTTACCATTAGAGGCCTGCCACCCAGCACTCTTTCACGTAAACCTTCATGTAAACTTTCTAACGCAACAGGCTTATCGTAATTACTTCCTGATTTACGCAAAATACCCAAACTACTATCTTGCGTAGCTTGCAAGTGAAGACCTTCATCTAAAGCTACGATGTCGTACTCGCGGTAGCCTAAAAAAACAAAGTTATCTTCATCTAACCAGCTTAAAAAAGAGGCATATTCCGTAAAAGCTTCTGCTTTGTCTTGAGCATTTTCGCTAAGACTAAGCTCATAACATTCTTTTAAATACTGCCTTAATGTCTGCACCTTTTCACGTAATGCTGCGTAGTCGCTGGTGGCCAAATCAACATCATTTAAAACATCTTTAAGTTTCGCTTCTAAAGCCGCCAAAGCTTCTGGCGAGTTAATGCGCTCAATAAAGAAAAGTTCATAAGCTTCTCGCTTTTCACTATCTCCTTCTAGAGAAATTGACTTAATACTCGAGTCATCATTTCGCTCTATCACCATAATGGGGTGCAGCAAATAAAATAACTCAAGACCGGATTTTTGTATGGCTGCTTTAACAGAGTCAACCACAAAAGGTCGGTCTTTAAGGCTTAATTCAACCACACTGTAACTAGACTCCCAGCCATCTGTCTGATATTCAGGGTTAAACACACGCAGTGAAAAACCGTCGTTTTGCTTTTGTAAAAAGCGGTAAGCTGAAACGGTTATGGCAAATAAACTCTCTGCGTCAAACTCAGCCATGAATTCTTTGTTGGCTTTTGAAAACAAACTATCTACAAAAGACTCTAAATGAGCATGATGCTTGCTAACACTCACTCGCCTTTTTAGTTGCTCTAAGCTTACAGGCATAAGGCCATCCTTTCTAAACAAACGTAAACCCCGCAAATGCTTTACTGTACTTCGCTTAGTCTAAACATTTACAGCTCGTTATGGCGTTGTATATTTTGCTGTTATAAA
>CAYGTA010000362.1:0-2370 GCA_964352605.1 uncultured bacterium
TTTATAATTCAGCTTGGTATTAGTTTAGCTTGAAGTAATTGACCATTTCACTAATGAGTTCTGAGTAGAATGCGACTAGCCTGTCGTTGGGTTGCTGTCCGTTTAAACGTTTTTCCATGGGGTCGTTTGCTTTTATGCTTGAGCCTGAAAGTTGCTCGAGCATGGCGTGACCACAAAAGGGAACATGTAATTCTGAGTAGCCGCCTTCGTGCGCTGCGACAAGGCGACCGTTTGTTAGGTTCATGAGTTGCGCAGTCATTTGCCTGTAGGTTTCTGAGGTGCACATCATGCGAGATAGCGGGTCAACACCTGAAGCGTCAAAGCCGCAAGCTACTATTACTAGGTCAGGTTGAAATTGCTTTAGTTTAGGTATGACTAGGCGTTCCATGGCTTCTAGGTAGGTTTTGTGTCCTGCGCCGGGTGGTAGCGGTATGTTCATGTTTGCGCCCACACCTGCGCCTTCTCCTAGGGCGTCGATGCTGCCGGTATCTTGCGGGTAGCATCGTTCTTGATGAAGTGAAATGGTGAGCACATCATCTCGCTTATAAAAGATGCTTTCTGTACCGTTACCATGGTGTACATCCCAATCCACCACAGCTATTTTTTTAAATAAGCCTTTTGCTTTGGCGGCTTCTATAGCTATGGCTATATTGGCAAGCAAACAAAAGCCATTTGGCCAGTCAGCCATGCAGTGATGACCGGGGGGGCGTGACAGCGCATAGGCATTTTTTTGTTTAGCTGTTAAGACGGTTTCAACTGCGTCTATTACTAAGCCTGCAGATAATGCAGCAATCTCATAGGCACCCGGTCCAAAGGGTGTGCGTAAGCCAAGCTCCCCACCTCCTTTGTCTGACAGTGAGCGAAACTCATCTAGGTAGCTTTTCGGGTGTACTCTTAGTAGATCTTCTTGACTTGCAGTTTCAGCACTGCGACACTCGAGTTCTTTGCTGAGTCCTGTGACATCCATTAGGTTTTTGAGGCGGCGTTTGGTTTCGGGTGCTTCAGGTAGACCTCCTGCAACGAGGGGTTGTACGTGTCCGCCGACGGGGGCTAAGAGTGCGTAGTTTCCGCCTGTGTGCCAAAAGCATTTTTCATCCCATATGAAAGCTGTCATGAGCGTGTCCTTCCTTTATCTTATGACTAAGTATATCGTTTAGGCTGTTGGTAGTTGCTCTCGGACGGGTGAAAACATATTGTAAGTAGTGGTTTCTGGGCAGCCTTCTGGAACAAAGGCGCCATGTGCTTTATAACTTGGAATCAGGATTGCTTCGTGCGCTTTTAAATGCACCCTTTCATCTGCAAAGGTAAAAATAAGTTCACCTGTTAGCACAAGGGTTATTTGTTCTGCCTCATGCTCATGTACGGCAAATTCAGCGCCTGCTTTGTAACTGTAAATGATGCACTCGAGCTTTTCGCCTGTGATGCGTTGTCTTGAGACTAAGTCGGATAGTTTGTCACTGTTGAGTGACTGGGCTGAAAATTTCATAAGACTCATTCTTTCTGCTAGAAGTTGGGTTCTGTTGTTTTTAACGCCCAGATGCTCGCCTCTGCATTGTTTAGTTTAATAAACTCGAGTTTTCCTGTGGGGTACTGCCTGCTGGTAAAGTTCTTTGTTTTGTTCATGACGAGTTCTAGTACAGAGTGGTCTAAGTAAAGTCGTAGTTGATTCTGTACTTGAGTTTCAAATGAAAATTCGCCTTTTACTGTGTCGTTAAAGCTGCACTTTGCTTTACCTGTTTGGCCATTAAGCTCTATGCTTAAAGTGTCAGCTTCATATTCAAACTTTACAGTGCTTTGCTCTTCACCAAAATCACAGTTTAGCTCGAAAGCTTGGCCATGCTTAACGCAAGAAAAAACGCCCTCGCTGGTAGCTTTTAACTGTGTTTCTCTTAAGCCAAGAAGTTCTTCAGAAAATTCAATGCTTAAGTTAGCAGATGCATCTAAAGTTAATACTCGAGGGAGGGACATTACGCCAGACCAGCCTGCCTTTAGTTGTTCTTCTTGGGGTCGTTGTTCTTGTAGCCAGCCCCATACTAGACGACGGTTTTGTTCATCTTTCATGCTGAGTAGCGCGTAGTAGCAAGGGTCACCAAAATCTAGTGCTAAGCGTTTTTCGGGTACAAATTGCCTGCCGTCAAACTCGCCTATAAAAGCGACTGGGCCGGTCAAGTTATGGTTTACCCAGCGACCTAAAATCAGTATGTATTTGTCTTGCAGGGCAAATAAGTTTACGCATTCCCAAATATGACCTGAGTCTTCACATAAGTCGTAAGCTTCTTCAGCAACTAAAGGGTTTAGGTAAGTCCAGTTATATAGGTCTGTAGATTCATAAACTAAGGCTTGACCTTTTTGGTTTATAGAAGTACCAAT
>CAYGTA010000362.1:2470-5165 GCA_964352605.1 uncultured bacterium
TTATCAACCTGCTCGAGTGTAAAACTATGACTCACCAGTGAAGCGGTATGGAGTTTCTGTGCCTCAATCAGCTTTAAGCCTCTACGCATGCAGTCCATCTGGTAATCTTGACGCCGCTCATGGGCATTAAGTAGCTCTAGAGCCTTCCAGTTCCACATTTGCATATCTACAGCAGTTGATTCACCCTGATGATAGCCAACTATTGACAAAACACCATGTGCTTTAAGCATGCGCCCAGCAAGGGCTAACGCATGAGCATTTCCAGCAGCTTCAATAGCAACATCGACCCCTGTACCCTTCGGAATATCCTGCCAGTTTTCTAAGAGTAAGCTATCCTCAACTTCAGATGGGTCTAAAGCTACACTAGCACCATAACTTAGCGCATTATTTCTAGATTCAGCTCGAGTATCAATAGCTATGAGTTCAGCGGGTCCTTTTAAGCTTGCAGCTTGTAAGCTGAGTAAACCCATGTAACCAAGCCCAACTACAGCAACAGTATCTGCTAAGTCTATCTTTGTGCGCCGCATGCCACTCATAACGCAAGACAAGGGTTCACCTAAAGCAGCTTTATTAGAAATACTCTCAGAAATAACAAGCACTCGATTTTCAGCTGCAACCGTGTATTCAGCAAACCCCTTATGAATAAGCCCTGTTACACGCATGCCAAGCTCGAGTTGGGTGACTGCGCTACCTAGTTGAACAATTTCACCTACAACTTCATGACCAAATTCTTGTTCAGCATTTGCATTCAACCAAGGATGCAGTTCTGAAGCGCAGACACCGCAAAGCTTTACTTTTATAAGCACTTCATTTTTTTTAGGAACCGGTACAGCTCGTTTTTCTAAAATACTGGTTTTAGGAGCTGTAAGTACAGATTGCCACATGGTTTTAGCTAAAGACATGATGAATAACCTCAACTACTAGATAACTGGCATTATATTTTAAAAATGCGTACTCGAGTCCTTTATTAAATCTAAGCGTGGCGGCTTTAGGGTTTTTAGCATTAACTAATCACCAAGCTTCCAGAACTTAAGCTCATGAATCTTAACACTTGCACCTTCAACAAAAAGCTCGAGTCCTAATGCGTTTTCTGGGGCAAAGAATTGCTCTGACATAACCACTAGACCATCTTGCGCAAAAATTTCTATGGAGGCTTTATCGACAATGGCGTGAAGTTTAATTCTATTGTTTTCATCTGGAGCTAAGGCTGCAACATGGCTTAAAGAATACTCTTCATTAAAATCCGTTATGCCTGACTTGCCTCGTCCGAAGAAGAGCTGAGCTGATTTAGGCCCGTAACCAAAAACAGTCTCATTCGATTCTGACTTTCGAAACTTTAAGCCTACACGGTTTATGTCTGAGTTAAGCTCGAGTTCTAAGTAAATTTCAAACCTGTCTACCTCTATGCCTTCAAGTAAATTTTCACCCTCAGAAATAACTTGGTTTTGCCATGACCAAACGTCTTTTCTTAGGCTTTCACTTTCTTTAAGGGGTGTTTGCACTAATCTAATACCGTCAGCGGTTTGACTTAAAGATAGCTCACGTGGCAAATTCATAGCACCACGAAAAACACCTGTTGGAATAGTGTTTGCGTACTTCCAATTGTTCATCCAGCCCGTCCAAATACGGCGATTTGCAAGATCACTCCAAGACTGAGCAGCATAAAAATCAGCACCATAATCTGCCCAAAGAACAAGGTCTTTATGATTATCATTTGTAAAAGTTTGACCATCAAACTCACCTACAAAATACTGCTGACCTGAGCCAGTAGCAGGCGCACAATCACTAATACCAACACTCAGCACCCAGCGTGTTTCAGCTGAATCATCTATTTTAAGTTCAAATAAATCAGGGGTCTCCCAAACGCCACAGGTTGCCCCATGCGTTATACCAAAACCACCCGAAGACTCCCAAGCTTTCAAATCAGCAGAGGTAAAAAACAAGATACTCGAGCCTGCAGCTACTGCCATGACCCAGTGTCCGTCTTCTTTATTGCCATACCAGAAGACTTTTGGGTCACGGAAATTCACCATGGCTCTTGTTGGTGGTGGCAAAACAGGATTCCCTTGATATTTTGTCCAGCTTCGTCCTTTGTCATTGCTGTAAGCTATGCTTTGCTGCTGTAAGCTGGGTTGGGCATGCGTAAAAATGGCAATCATGGCTTCTTTGCCAAAACCAGCTGTGTTGTGCCAGTCAATGACAGCGCTGCCAGAAAAGATTGTTCCTAAATCGTCAGGGTAAAGTGCTATGGGTAGTTCTTGCCAGTGTAGTAAATCGCTACTTACTGCGTGTCCCCAGTGCATGGGTCCCCAGACGGTACTTTCTGGGTGGTACTGGTAGAACATGTGGTATTCACCGTCATAGTAAACAAGACCGTTAGGATCATTTATCCAAGCTTGCTGTGGGCTAAAGTGAAAGTCTGAGCGGTAAAGATCTTGGGCAAGTGAGGTTGCGCTTAGTAAGGTCATAAAAATAAATAATCTCCGGATCAAATCCTAGCCCTTAACGCCTGATGCAGCGATGCTTTCAATAAAGGCACGTTGTAAAAATAAGTAGAAAACCAGAACGGGAATAGTAATAAAGGATAGATAAGCCATGATTTCACCCCAAGCTACATCTAGTTGGAAGAAGTATTGTACGCCAACCATGACAGGTCTAAACTCTTCTTTCTGAGAGGTCATGAGTGGCCATAGGT
>CAYGTA010000363.1:0-5148 GCA_964352605.1 uncultured bacterium
TCACAAGCTATTCTGGCCAAAGCCAGAAATCTACAAAGCCATTTACCTCCAACCGAAAAAGCTGCCGCACACTACCTACTAGGGCACCACGAAGAAATTGTAAGCTTGAGTATTGCCAGGTTTGCTCAAGGAGCGGGTGTTAGTAAAAGCAGTATTTTAAGGTTTTGTGAAAGCTTAGGGTTTCAAGGTTATAAAGATTTTAAGGTTGCACTTGCATTAGAAATAGGTAATAAAGATCAGCAGCCTTTAGAAGCTATTAATGCTACTGACAAAGCAAAAGATATTTTTAGAAAAGTCATTCAGGCGGATATTAAAGCCTTAGAGCAAACATTAGCCTTGATTGATGAAAAAAGTCTAAGTAAAGCAGTTAAGATTTTAGGCAAAGCTAGAAAAATAGAAATTTATGGAGTAGGGCTTAGTGCATCCATAGCTCAAGATGCCTTTTCAAGATTCCTCAGGTTAGGTCTAAATGTATCAGTTATAACTGACGCTCATATGCAAGCAATTAGTGCAAGCTTGTTGACGAGTGATGATGTAGTTTTTGCTATATCTCATAGTGGAAAGTCTAGCGAAACACTCAGGGCTGCTCGCACAGCACAAAAAGCTGGCGCAACCGTTATTTGCTTATCTTCTTTCTTAGAATCCCCCTTAGTTCAACTGTCCGATGTTGCATTGGTTTCAGCTACTGGCGAAACTGCTTTTAGAGTTGATGCACTTGCTTCTCGCATAGCGCATTTGTCAGTCATTGATACACTTTATGTGAGTCTTGCTAATAAACACAAAAAAGCGCAAGCGACTTTAGAGCAAACAAGAAAAATTATGGCTGAACTAACAAAAAGCTAACCGAAACTGAGCCAGAATCCTCAAATGACTATGGCCTCAGAGACCAAGCAATCGCCTCTAAATAATTTTGACTGTTTATCCGAATTGGTAACCGAAGCTTAAAACTATCTTTACCTTTAAATTCTATTTTCAAGCTGTCAGAAAGTTCAAGCCATGCCCATGACCCTGCTGTCTCTCCTGCGGTTGAGAAGCTTTCGGTTAAAGATTGCAGGGTGATGTGGTGAACACCTCGAATGCTATTTAGACTGTTGAACTGCACATTCCCTACAATGCTAGCAATTACATTACTAGCTTCAATTATGCTTCTAAAAGCGTAAGTATTTTTATGCTTAGCGTGGTACTTAGGATGTGACTCAAAGGAGTAATTACCCGTCATAGGGGCTTTACTAAAAGGAACGTGGGTAAATAAGAGGCTAGGCGCAAGAGTCTCCTTTAAATCTTTTGTTAACCACGCCAGTTGCTCTTCAGTTACTATGAATCCCTCAGAAGCTTTAGCATCAACTTGCCAAAAAACAAGATGATAACCATTAATGTCTAGACTTTGAGGTGCCACTGAAGTGCCTAGAAAAATGGCATTATCCTCTTTACTAAAATGCTCAAGGTCATGATTTCCAAAAAGGTGTATATGTGGCATTGAAAGTTGCTTAAAAATAGCCCCTACGTCACGCTCGAGTTCCCTGTTTGTCTGCTTATCAGAAGTACAAATTTTGTCCCCGAGGTCAATAACCAAGTCAGCTTTCCTTTGATTCATTTCACTCACAAATGCTTCTAATACCGTTAAGGCTTTATCAATTCGATTGCTATTTGAGTCAGCTTCACGATGAATGTTAGTTATGAGCCCAAGTTTGAGTGTTTTCATTGGTTAATCTGACCTTTTTGTTTTGGAATAGTTTAAAAAACTTGAATTGACTTTCGGAAGCTATCACAACTATTAGCTAGAGCCAAAACCTGCCCGATTGCTTCTTAGGCAAAAGTAATTGCAATTAAAATCAGAAAATTTAAGGATAGCTGCTACACTATTTTTCATAACTTTATACTTTCGCTAATATCCTTTTTCAGCTAAGCATATCCTTGTCATGATTGTATCAGGCCAGAAGATATAACCTAGCTTCTCTGTATCTATCCAGTCACCTTAGAAAGCCGCGTAAAGCAGTAACTTCATGGGCTTGTTAGAAAGCGGTTCCCACCAACTCGTTTTGTATTGAATTTTGGGCTGCCTAAAGAACTTAACGCTTATCATTTGTACTCACTCTGTTAAGTGAGTTTAGTATGTATATTTTTTGCAAAATGACTTGTTGGCGTGCACTTGCTTTTGAGATTAATCGCGGCCTTTTACGCTTCAAGATTCACTATTCACCAAGCCGCCGAATATAGAAGGAATTTTAGGACTTGTAGAGAAGTCTTTTAACAAAGAAACAGGTTAAAAAGTAGATCGTTTATGAACTAAGACCTATAAATAAGGAGCTTCTAAAGTGTAAACTTTATCGCTAAATGTCCTCAAATCTTTATCGCCAAATGTCCGTTGCTGGAGACTCTAATTCAGTGCCAAATAAAGCTACATTTTAAATAAAAACTAAAGCCTCTTGAACACCCCTGTTTTTGGGATTGGGAGAATGGTTGCTTATCCATTGCAAATTCAGACCCTAAATTCGCATTAAAACCCCTACTTAACTAATCCTAATCGAATTGCTTTTACTGCAGCTTTGGTTCGGGTATCCACATCTAGCTTATGAAAAATGACACTAACATGATTTCTTATAGTGCCTTCTGATAATTTTAGTTTCTTCGCGATGTCCATATTACTTAACCCCTCAGACAAGTAACTCAATACGATGTTTTCTTTATCGGTCAAAGGTTCGATGAGTGCAGTCTCATCCTTAATGGGCAGCTTTTGCAATTGCTTTATTATTTTACCAGCAACACTAGGATCTAGAAACGTTTTACCTTTAACCGTTCCCCTTATTGCACTAAGAATTTCAATACTTGAAGCATCTTTAAGAAGATAGCCATCTGCCCCCTCACGTAATGCACTTTCTAACCAATCGTCTGTGAAGTAAGTCGTAAGGACTAAAACACTTAGTTTTGGATATTCAGCTTTCAGCCGCTTTGTTGCTTCGATGCCGTTAAGTTCTGGCATTTGTAAATCCATGAGCACAAGATCAGGTTTTAAACTAGGCACTTTCTTAAGAACATCATGACCATTTATAGCAACACCAACAACATTAATATCTGTTTCAGGTTCAAGAATTGCAGTTAAGCCTTGTCTGGCAATAGCTTGGTCATCAGCAATCAGAACTTTAATCATCGGCTAAAGGTATTTCTACTTGAAGAATAGTTCCTTCACTGGGCTCAGATTTTAGAATGAATCGTCCTTTCACAAGTTCTGCCCATTCTTGCATGCTTTGAAGTCCAAATGATTGGGTTGTGTTAACTTCCTCAATTTTAAATCCGCATCCATCATCCTTAATGATGAGGTGGATTTTATCTTGTTTGCCTAGCAGAACAACATTAACTTGCTTAGCTGAAGCATGCCTCTCAATATTACGAAGACCTTCTTCAGTAATTCGGTATATTATTCTTTCCTTTTCACTGCTAATTTGGAGGTTTTCGAATCTGTTTTGAGTCACAATACCGGTACGTTCACTGAAATCATTTAGAAGTAATTTTAAGGATCTATGAAGGCTAATTGATTCAGTTGGATGCTCCCTTAAAGCCTGAATAGCTTTTCTGGTTTCTTGCAAGCCTTCTGTAAGTGAATCAATAGATATGTCGAGCATGGATTGTGCTTTTTCAGGATTAAATGACCACTGGCTTTTAACTCCGTTGAGCTGAAGGACGGTCCCGCTCATATAATGCACCATCGTATGATGCAACTCTCTAGCTAATCGGTTACGCTCTTGTGTTTTTGAAAGCTGCTCGAGGGTTCTACTTTGCGAGACAAGTTTTTCATTTTGTTTAATTAAGTTATCTCGTTGAGTTCTCAGATTGTCTACCAAGAAGGTAATGATTGAGCTGATAAAAAGAAACGCAAGTAAGTGAAGGCCTATAACACCAGTAATCTGATTTGAATTTAGATCTGAGAATGTTCCAGCTAAAATGTAAAAGCAATCAAAAGCAAGTACAACCACAAGAATCCAAGCTACAACACGCATGTTGTATTGCCATGCAACAAAGACCGTGACTATAAGTTGATAGATCAAGATAAGAATTAAGTGTAGGAAGCTATTAGCTGCTTCTGATGGCCTAAGAAGCCTCAAAAAAGGCAATAAGGTTGGTATCGCAAACATCAATATGCAGGCAAGTGGAAAAAAAGCCTTACCTAACTTAGTTTGTACTCTTGGCCAGAAAATGTAGAGGAGTCGAACAAATTCAATGCCAAGTAGTAATAATCCCATATTCCTAAGAGGTGTGTTTGTTAGCAGATTTCCTTTTAAGCTTATGAGCGTGAGCGAAACAAGTGGTATCAAAACTGGAAAGAGATTTACCCACCGGAAAGCTCTGAGCAGGCCAGGTTCTAAGGTTGAATTCTTATTTTTTTGTTGACTGGGCAAAGGTGCAGGGTTTGTAATTTGCTCAAGCATACTTTTCTAAGCCTAGCAGATGATTTACGCATACCAAAGTGCAGCTCTACACGCATTCAAACATGAGCTTTGTCATGTTGAAGCATGATGAAGCTCTTCTTTTTAAGGCGCGTTTTGACACTGTAAGTACTTATGACGAGTTTACTAAGCTAGAAATGAACCGCAAGGTTGTTCTACTAAGGAGGCAAGATGAAAAAAGTTCAGGTGGCTTCATTCTTACTAATCATGATTTTAGGTTTTTCTTTGAGTTACGCTCAAGATAGCACGCCGACTGTTAGCATTCGCAATACCTTTCAAGCCGCTATGACAAGTGGTAATGAAGTTGATGTAGAAGTGTTTACCGCAACAATTATTGAGGGTGTTGAGTATGATGGAATTATATTTGATATTGATGTTAGTGAGTCACAAATAACATTGACGTTTGATGTTAGTGACCGAGCCATGATGGATCCATCTGGCATCATGGGTGCGGAGAGATTCGAACGATACTATGTTAGTTTTGAAGGCTTATCTTTATTAGGAGCTGAAGTTGATGAATCTAACAGTGGTGTTTTACCTACGCTTTCTTTAGTGGATGAGAGCCTACTCATTGAATTTTCTGAAGGCATGGAGTTGGGTTTAGGAAATGATGTCGTTATTCTTATTGAGACTGAAAGTCAGTAAGGCTTTTTGAAAGAAGTGTAGGTTTTTGTAAAGACTTTGTAATTTAAGGAGAGTTACCCTC
>CAYGTA010000364.1:0-5137 GCA_964352605.1 uncultured bacterium
AACAGTACTCAGCTCTTCTGCACATTAACTAGGGCTTCAGTTCACTGGCAAGAGTTGAATAATGACCAGCTCAGAGCGACTTAAAAACCTTAGCGGTAGCGCAACCATGCCAAGACCTCGAGAGACAAAAGCTTTCACAGGTGCATCAATCCAGCCTTCTAAAAACTGATTACCATAAGCTGAACCAGAAATCACCGCGCCATAAAAAGGAAGCTTTACTTGACCCCCATGCGTGTGCCCGCAGAGTGTTAAATCAACACTCTGCGGAATATCTGGAAGTGAATCAGGAATATGCGTTAACAGCAAACAAGCTTGCTCAGCAGGTCTAGCTTCCAGTGTTTTATTAAGGTCAAGCTGCCCATACCATTTATCATCTGTACCTGCTAAAAAAAGATCATCACGAACACTCGAGCCTTCATTTATGAGTAGTTTGACATTTGTTGTTGCAAGTTCATTTTTGAATCTCGTTAAGAAGTTCGTACCTAAATCATAGTCATGGTTACCCAAAACTCCGTAGACGCCAAGGGGTGCTTCTAGGCGCGCTAGTTGCCTTATTAGGGGTGCTAGGTCAGTAAGGCTGTAATCAAAAAAATCACCTGTTATGACAATGATATCTGGCTTTTGTGCAAGCGTGGCATCCACCCATCTTGTAAGGCTACGCTCAGCTATCCAGCGACCAAAATGCAGGTCACTTAATTGCGCTAGCTTAAGGGGTTTTGTGAGTTTGGCTAACCTGTGTTGGTGATACGCTACCTCAAAACGGTAACTATCTAAGTAAATACCAAAACCTGCTGTCAAGCCTAGCAAGCTACCGCCACCCAGTAGTTTCAAAAACGTTCTACGTGAAAGCCGCCGCTTCATTCCTTTTTAGGCTCGAGTGTAAATAAGGCAAGTTCAGCCGCACAATTTAGTCGAATGGGCAGAGTGCTGTAACCAAGTCCTCTAGATACATAGGCTTTTACAGGGTTTTCTATCCAACCACTAGCAAAGGCTTTACCGTAATAAGAGGAGGTTTTGGTAATGCCTATGAAAGGTAAAACAACTTGCCCACCATGTGTATGACCACATAAGCACAAGTCAACACTTAAAGGTAACAGAGGTATGACATCGGGCACATGAGCTAAAAACAAGCAGAACTGCTCACTTTTATAGCCTGTTAAGCTTTGTTTAAGGTCAGGTTTCCCCTGCCGTACATCATCTAAACCAGCCAAAAAGACATCTTTACGAAGTGCAAACCCCTCGTTACACAAGACACGAATATTTATAGACTCGAGCTTTGCTTTAAAGTCATCTAAGTAAGCCTGACCTTTGTCATAATCATGGTTTCCCCAAATGGCAATTACGCCAAGAGGCGCTGTTAATCTTGCAAGCTGACTTATCAAAAAGTTATTGTTCTCGTCAAGTAAATAATCAAAGAAATCCCCTGTTATAACAATTAAGTCAACCTCTTGCTGGCTTGCCAAATCAAACCAGCTGCTTATGGTTTCATGACTCACGTAGCTATTCACATGCAAATCACTGAGTTGCAAAACAGTTAAGGGTGCTTTAAGTTTCTCGAACTCAAGGTTGTAGTGAGAAAGCTCGAGCTTTTGCTTTGGGGGTAGTAGGGCTTTTATGAGCTTACCTAAGTATTTTGTATAGAATTTTTTAAATGTTTTCGCGGCAGGTTTTTTTCTATCGCGTAACTCTTCTAAAGCGTAAATTTTATTCACACTGCCTCTTTCACATTGTTTATTGTAAAGGTTTGAGTTTCTTTTGCTGTGCAGAACCACGCAGATTAGCTAGGCTTGCTAGCTTGTCATATTTGCAGTGATGCTTGTGCCATTTGATTCAGCTGACACAAGTATCATTTACTTAGAAGCAGTTTAGAGGTTTAAGCCGATAGCTTGAATACCATGAAGGAGCCAAGAAGTCACCTTAATACTAACTTGATTGATATTGCACGACTAAGCACTTACTAACAGTTAGCTCAAATGTCTGCCACCTTGCGATACTTATCAAACAAATACCTAGTAAGGTTAAGCACTTCCATAAAATTATGACTATAGCAACACAAATAAATGTAGAACAACGCAGCTTTAGCCAAACCATCATGATGATAGTCCTTTCAGAGTACCCTAACGACCCAAGGGTTAGGCGTGAAGCAGAAGCCTTAATTCATGCAGGTATTGGTGTTGAAGTTATTTGCTTGCAAGGAAAAGATGAAGCAAAAGAAGAAGTTGTAAAACATGTTCGCGTTCATAGAGTGACCCCAGATCAAGATAAAGAGTCAATGACCGCCTATTTAAAGCTCACTGCTCAATTCATGTGGAGTGCTTTTAAAAAACTACAAGAACGCACCAAAAGCCAGCACTTTGGGCTTATTCAAATTCATAACATGCCAGATTACTTAGTCTTTAGTGCCTTACCCCAAAAACTCAAAGGAACCCCCATTGTGCTTGATTTACATGACCTAATGCCAGAATTATTCAAGGCAAAATGGACTAAAAGTCAAGCTCGAGTGTTAATGCCTTTTGTCAAATTTACGGAAGCTATTTGTTGTGCTTTTTCTAATGAGCTTATTACTACCAGTACAGGCTTTACGCAAAATTTGAAGGCTAGGGGGCGTAATTCCGATAAAATTACTATGGTGCTTAATACAGCAGATGAGCGTATTTTTTATGAACCTGAAGACCCTAGCTTTGAGCCTCTAGATGATGAGCTTAGTCTTATTTATCATGGCACTATTGCTGAGCGGTTTGGCATTCACACTGTCATTGAGGCTTTAGCGATTGTTAAGAAAAGCATTCCGAATGTCAAGTTTGAGCTTATGGGTAAATACGATCCGAGTTACCGCGAGCAGCTCGAAACCCTTGTTCAAAACTTAGAGCTTGAAGATAATGTTAATTTAGATGGCTATTATCCTTTAGAAATTATTCGTCATAAAATTTTGGCTGCCGATTTTGGCGTGGTGCCTTACTTGAGTAATGACTTTATGAATTTGGCTTTATCTACTAAGTCTTTTGAGTATGTTGCCTTAAAGCGTCCCGTCATAGCATCTCGCTTGAAACCTATTGAGTCGCATTTTTCTGAAGATGCCGTTGCTTATTATGAAGCGGGTAATGCAGCTGATTTGGCAGCACGTATTGTTGACTTGGCAGCTAAGCCTGCTCAAAGACAACATATGGCCTTAACGGCTTTTGAGCAGTACCAAAGCATTTCTTGGGAAAAAATGGAAGAACGTTATGTTGAGCTAATTCGCAAAACCCTAAAACCTGCTTAAATTATGCTTTATTTCTTTGCCATCATCGGGCTGTTAGGATTAACGGCCTTAGCTTATATAGCCGTAGGTATTGTCTTTAAAAAAGCTATGCAACGCACGTTTTTAGCTCAAGAACGACCTGCCAATCATATCTATTTAACTTTTGATGATGGCCCTGACCCAATCTGCACCCCTTTAGTTTTAGATATTCTTAAAACCTACAATGCCAAAGCAAGTTTTTTTGTTATGGGTACTAGAGCAGAACACCACCCTGAGCTTATCAAACGCATGCTAACAGAGGGTCATAGTGTAGGTGAGCATAGTTACGCGCATCCTTTTCCTTGGACATCTAAGCCCCTAGAAACCTTTAATGACCTGCAAAAATGCGCTCGAGTTCTAGATGCTTTTCTTTCTAAAGAAGTTAGGTTGTTTCGCCCTCAGTACGGCAAACTGAATTTAGCAAGCGTCATCTGGCTTTTAAAGAATAAACGGCAACTTGCTTTTTGGAATAATGACCCTCAGGATTACGCAAAAACGACCGCTGAAGAAATTAGTCAAAGCGTTATAAGTCACTTAGCTACACACAAAATCATCTTGCTGCATGACGGGCGCCAAGAAGGCAACAGTCAGCATAGTGAAAGCTTAAGTCAAGCCCTCATAGGCATCTTAGAACACGGGCAACAAAAGCAGTACAGCTTTACAGCTTTATAGCTTTAGCAAGTCAGCATAGATACGCTCGAGTTTTAAGGCAATTGAGCGCCAGTCGTAGTGCTGGGTTGCTATGCTTCTGCCATTTGTGGCTAGGGTCTGCCATAGCTTTTTATCGCTTAAAAGTTTCAGTATTGCATCTGCAAATACTTGAGGTGTATTAGCTATTAAGATGTCTTTTTCTTCAGTGTAGTCTAAGCCTTCGGCACCAATAGAGGTAGCAATTAGCGGCAAACCCATGGACCAAGCTTCAATAATTTTTAGGCGGGTTCCGCCCCCTACCCTTAAAGGTACAACTGCTACAGTTGCTTCATCAAAGTAAGTTCGAATGTCATCAACGAAACCTGTGATTGTTATGCGAGCATCTTTTGCATAAGCTTGAATATGAGGGGGCGGGTCACGACCTGCAATAACAAGTTTGACGTTAGGTCTTTCTTTATGCACAAGTGGCAAGATTTCATCTATAAAGTAAGGTAGCGCGTCTGTATTTGGAAAGTAACTAATGGTGCCCGTAAACAGCAGGGTTTCAGCTTCACGCATGTCTGTTCTTAAAGGCTGATAATACTCAGTATCAGAGCCGTTAGGTACAACTTTTAAGTGGCTCGTTACGCCTTGCTCTTTATGAATGTCTTTATCTCTTTGAGAGCAAGTCAGCACCGCTGTGTAGCGATTACAATTCTTAATTTCATCTCGCTGAAACTTACGCCACTCTAAGAAATTAAAAAGTTTACGCAAAGAAACAGGGCTTGACTTGTAACTACGATAAAGAATTTCATACTCAACATTATGCTGATCTAAAACCGAAGGAATACCTTCAGGCAAACGATAGTAGCCCATCTGAGCACTCTCAACCTGAATCAAATCAATCGAGACACGCTCGACTAACTCATCAATTGCTTTTTGCATCTCAGGACTATAGTGAGATAAGTACTGATAAGAGTTACTAGATACAAGTGATTTTAGTTGTTCCTTGCGCTTAGCATTAGCAGTTTGCCAAGGTGCCAAAGGTACAGCGATGACTTCTTTACATATTTCTTTTAAAGCGCTCACTCTTGTTTTGTCTTCACTCTGACGATCAAAAGCTATTAGGTAAATATCATTCGTAAATGATAAGAATTTTAGGATACTGTAATTTCTTATTTTGCCGCCATTTTTAGCAGGGTAAGGCAAGTCAGGCATAACAAAGAG
>CAYGTA010000365.1:0-5103 GCA_964352605.1 uncultured bacterium
TCATGACGTTCCTAAATTTAATGAGATTGCTGTCCTAACTAAGGGGTCCATCTCTCAAGACCAAAGTGAAGAAGAACCAATTATGGGTCCTCTTCTTTTATATTTCAAAATACTCCATTGGTGATTTGAGTATCTTTCCTTTAAATCTCACATATTCTCCACTTATTAGATCTTTCCATTTGGCATTCATATTTGGATAAGTAAATACAACTCCAGAATGTCTTCCCATATTCCCATCTATTTTATTTTGGTTATCTTTTGGTAATAAAACTGAATGGTAAAGACTTTTCGCTTTAAGCTTCTTTGAATCTTGGGTAATTAACTCAAGAAATATTCCTGGAAATAGTAAAAAACTGTTCTCTTTTGGCTTTATAAAAGAAATGTCTTTGGATGAATGTTGACCGTTTTCGCTAAATGCTAGTCCGGTTATGCTTTCCCAAAGAGAAAAGGTTACAAATGATCCATCTCGATGCCACTTCGTATACTTATTATATAATTCGCCCTCAAAGTTTACCTGCCCTAGATACTGCTTATTACTAGAATTAGACATTTTATTATGGTTCTTATAAAATATCATTTTTAAAACTGTTGAGTTTTCGCTTCTAAATTGATTTGTTGTAAACGAACTAAGTAGATCTTTATTATTTGAATAATATAGACTTATACACTCTAGCAGGATTGTTTTAACAGAGTTTACTTTCGTAAAGAACTCTTCAATCAATGTAACCTCAATTGAATTCAATGTTTTAGGATAAATATTTTCATATTGACTCAATGAAAATATATAATGCCAGTCGCGATTTCCTCGAGGGAATTTTGCGAACCCACGGCTAGAAGCATCGCGATTTCCTCGAATAATTTTTGACGTTATATTTTCATCTATGTTATCTGAAGAGATTATTTTTTTGGAAATTGATTTAATTTTACACAGATCCTTAGTGCTAAGGTATTTGTCATTGAATGAGATTTCACATACACCATTTGCGAGTCCTTGCCCCAATCTCGAAATAGCTGATGGATTGTGATTGGCTAAGTCGTTGATGTTAATATTTATCAAGTTTCGCGATAAATTGCTGATCATTTACTCTTCCTCTTTTCTTTTACATAACTTTACGCCAAGACTTTTCGTAGAAATATTACACTCACCATTTGAGTGCAAATCAAACATCCAACCGTGGCGTGGGCACACTAAATACTTTCCTTCTTTTATCCACCCTTTTGATAAATCTGCTCCAGCATGTGGACAAAATCGATCTACTTCATAAGTATTATTTTCAATATTTATCTGAATTTTATTATTTTCGATTTCCAATTTTATTTTGTCATTACAATACTGCTTAAGGTCTTCTACCTCCAACGCTATAAATGCATGAATTTCAGGATCATAGAGATTGGGATTGCGAAAGATGCTCGATTTGAAATTTAAACAAAAGTCAGACCAAGTAATTTTGCCAGTTAGTACTTTATGTGCTAGGTAATAAGGAGTTTGTAAAAAGTATTGCATCTGACTCCTGTTGGGCGGTGTAGTTAAATAAACAGATTTTTGTTCAAAGTCTACGCATAATGAAACCTCTGGTAATTCGTTCAAGGTAAAGTATAGTGGGACCTTCACTTCGCCATTTAATGAAAAGATAGACAACTTTTCTTTAAAATTCATCTTTGCTTTTCTTAGAACTTCATACATTTTAGTTTCATTGAATAATTGTCCGGTAGGCAGACCCTTATTTAGATTGACCTCGATTGATTTAGCGTAATCATTTAAATAATCAGAATAGTCAGAATTGTAATCCGAAAAGAAGGATACTTTTTTGACCGATCTATTATCAATATATATTTCATCGCCTGGCATGGGTGATACTATTTTCGATTTTATGTCGGGAAAGAAGTGAAGAATATACTCGATAAATTCAGACTGTTTGGGAAATGGGGTTGGATTTAGAAAGTTTAAATAAAATAGCTCAGGATCCAAAAAGCAGGGGGGACCAGCGCTAGGAATTAAAGAATTAGCACCAGATAATAAAAAGCCTCTACAAACTTTTTCAAATTTGTTTCTATTTTTCTCCAGTGTAGCTGACAAGATTGTAGTCTCATCTAACTCATAGCATACTGGAAACCAATCTGCACCAGAGTATTGTGATGTTAGTACTGAAATTTTTGTGAATTCGTCAACTATTCTAGGTATACAATCAAATAAGCCACAATCATTTAGATTAAGGAAACCTTCGGATTCTGTAAATATCCCAATCGCAGAGTCTCGATCTTTTGAGGTTCTTTCTAAAAATACAACAAGCGTAGTTTCATTGATTTCGATTTTTTCAAAATGGTCAAGGAAGATATAGTGATTTTTAAAAACGCTGCATGCAAAATCCCTTAACTCTTTTCGAGCGTGTTTCGGAATTATAAGTTTGATGTCTAATTCGCTTAAAAATGTAAGAAATTCTTTATCAAAGTGATCTTTGTGATCGTGGCTAATAAAAATGAATTTTATTTTTTGGCTGTTTTTTAGGATATTATAAGTTGGCTGAAGCAAGTGGTGATTTTTAGGGAATTGATACCATGTACTATCAAATGCGCCTGAAGAAGTCAACCAAGGATCAGTAATTATGAGGCAAGAACTTGTTTCAATTAGGAAGCCTGCATGGCCTAAAAATGTAATCTTCATAAAGATGATTTCATGTTGGTGAAAGTTTAATACTTGATATTATTGAGCCACTCGAGTCATAGAATTCATCCAACTTAAAATACGATAATTGGGAAGTGAATCCCTCATTAAATTTAATAATTTTTGCAGGGTGACTTTCTTCTTTATGAGAGGATAGACCTAAGAGAAACCCCGAGTTTACATACTCCAACCCCCTTACGAAGTACTTCTGTTTAGATGGACGAATCGATCTTTTGTTCTGATAGTTGGTTTGATCAAACCAGCTGACCAATCCACTTTCCGATTCAGTAGCGTAAAGGCTGTTTCCAACAATTACTGGGTCATGAGCACCTCTTAGAACCCCTGGCTCGACAACTATATCTGATTCAAGGGTGGCCAAATTTAGACGAATTATAGTGCTGCAATTCGCTTCACGACACCAGTCTTTTGCAGAGATATAAAGTTGGTCTTTATGAACTCGGCAATCGTTCAAATGATGGCGATAATAAGATGATCTTGATTTATGTACGTACCGAAACTCCTTTGACCTATTTATTTTTGGTATGAAGTCTCTTGAGTTTTCTAATGAAAGTTGACTTCGAGTTGAGTAATCATCGTTAGGTCTCCAATACCATAAGTATTCCAAATTATTCAGGTTAAAGCATAGTATTGCATCTAAAACTGTAGAAACAACGAAGATCTTTGATCTATTAATGGCGATACTGTGCAGATCTCCCATGAGAGGTATCGAAATACAGTTTGTTATTTCGAAGCTTGCATAGTCGATTTCAATCAAGAAATTCCAAGCAGAAACAAAAATTCGATCCTCATATACAGCAAGCCCGTTGAGGGCACAATGACTAAAGGAATTCTCGTCGAAAAAACTTGCGGAAGGAATTTTAATTTTACGAACAATCTTTTTTCTTGCCCAATCTATTTCTGCCAAGACACCATAACTATGAGTTGAAACTCCTTGGTTCCTAGGTTTAATAGTCGTCAAAATTTTCATAGCTAATGGTTCCCTAATTGAATATTTTATTAAATATGTTTAGCCTAAAAGCCAGTATTTCTAGATAGTGTTTCGTTTGCCTCGAGGGTTCTCTGTATTAGCTTTTTATTATCTTAGCTCACTGATTAAAACTAGATACTCTAAGTTCTACTCAGCTCCTGATTATAACTTTAAAGTTATTGACGGTGTGTACGACTTAAGAGACATTCCCTTCTCCACTCGGGAAGGATAGTCAATTTGAAATAAATAGGTGTGCTTTCGGTAAATTTGGTTGCTTAGCCTCTTAAAAGATACAAGATTTGTATTGATAGTAAATTAGGTGTGTATCCCTTGAATATTTAATTAAAGTGATTTAGAAAGAAGTTGAACTTGAGCATTCCTTTCTACTCTAATTAAATTATCAAACGCTTCGTCCAAGGTGCGGGCCAGAATAAATACACCGTGGTGTGCAACCGTAAATGCGAGACCGTGTTTCTCCAACTCCTTCACTCGACCCGAAAATGCTTCACTAATTTGTTGAAAAAGACTTCTAAATTCTTTGTAAGCATGTTGATAACCATCCATTCCAGAAGTTGCGCGTTCGTTAGGTGTTGGATAATTTATATGCCGGTCTGGTACATCTTGTCCTTTTGCTATAAAACAAGGAACTTCTCCAAGAACCTGAGATTGAAGGGTATGAGGGTATATGCTTTGGTTTGCACACGCATATGTCAAAGAGTGAGGAGAATGGGTGTGTAAAATGGCATTTACATTATCAAAAGACTTGTAAGCATAGGCATGTATCTCCGCACTATTATGTGCGAGATGTGAAGTGGTTGAAAATGAAGTTAGGTTAAGATCGAAATCCAGAACGGCCAAACCTTCTTCTTGTAACTTCCACCTTCTAAAGCCTGCTGCGCGAGGTGTTAAGGCAAAAAGCTCTTTCTTTTCAGGTAAGCGCACACTGATGCTTGCTCCTGTAGTATCGAGCCAATTCCAATTAAATAATATATTAGAGATATCTTGCATTTGTTGAGTGGTTTGATAAACTGTTTTTGAGATTGATAGATGTAAGTCCGCATCATTTGTTTGGTCGAAAGTGAACATTTTTATACCTCTTCCTAATTTACTCAAAGCACAACCCATAAGTTGAATAATTAAATGTTTTTATTAATAACTTTCATAGTTAAAAATAAATATTCTTTTTGTTTCTGACACAGATCTAAGTCGACTAGAACTTTTCTTAAGGTTATTGTTTCCTGATTCAGATTACCATAAAAAGTTTTAGTAGACAAGTTTCTTAGTGCTAGTGCCCCAGGGCAACCGCAAAGTCATAAGCAATGCAAAAGGCTGAGGAGGTAGGCTCTATCCCAACCAGCACGTTTGCGCTTAGCCTTGACACCAACTTTAGAAGATTTTTTTTGTTTAAGGACGTTAAGGGCAATATGTCTTAAAGTAACTAAGTTAGCTTGGG
>CAYGTA010000366.1:0-5087 GCA_964352605.1 uncultured bacterium
TAAGAGAAGCCTCTACCTTTATGCTGTACTAGAAACTCGAGTTCAGCTGTTTCTTCTGTTGCGAAGAGTGCCTGCGTGGGTAGCGGCTCAGTTGAACTAATAATGTTACTCGAGCCTGTTTCTTCGAAGTTCAGGTTTAGGTAGGTGTTTGTGCTTGGGTTTTGGAATTTGGCTATTATTTTTAGTTCGTTGTTAGGTAAGAAGCTAAAGTCGTAGCTTGTTAGCTTTAGGTCTGTTTCTGGTATGAGTGTTTGGGGGTCTTCTAGTCCGCATTGCAAGCTGCTTTCTGCAAGGGTTTGAAATACGGCTTGTGATTCAAAGTTAACGCTTTGCGTGGTTGGGTCGATAGTAAATTCAAATACTGCATTTGGATTGCTATCTGGTTCTGTTTGGTTACTACAAGCTGCTAAAACTATTATGAGCATGCTTGCTAGTAAGGCACGTAGATGAAGTTTCAAAGTGTTTCCTCCTATAAGGATTTGATGACGTTAAGATGATGATGTGCTTACTTTGGGGATGGGGTTTGGGTTACATAAGCTTGGCTCCTTGTTGCTTTTTAGTTGGGTTGAATTAAGCCTGCTTGGTGCATGTTTGTAATGAAGGTTGTTAGGTCTTCTAAGCTTTGTTCTGTAGTTACTGCGTAGTTTTGCATGACTTGCTCATGGATTTCTTGAAAGCTTTTGCCTTCTTGAATGTATTTCCAGATAAAGCTAGCTACACCTGTTAATGAAAAGTATTTGCCTGTGGCTATGTTTAAAATGACGGTGTCTTGCTCGAGTTGGGTGTTTATTTGGTTTTCACTTATGCTAAATCGGCTTGTGTTGTTGAGTGTGAGGGTTTGCATTGGGGGTTTGGTCTCCTTCTTTTTTCTTTTAGTTTGCAGTGTTTATGGGGGTTTGTAAGGTTAGTTGTCACATGTTCACACGTGTTAGGGTTTGCTTTTAAGGTAATTGGGTTTATTTTTTTAGTGTTAAAAAGGTTTTTGGCTTCGATTTAATTTGTTAATTTCTATAATGCTTTTGCATTTATTTAGGCATCGCTTTGCTGCTTTGTTAGTAAGGCTTGTTCATTGCTCGTTAATATAGTCCTTAACATATTTTTTATTGCTATGCTAGCTCTTTACTTAGGCTTGCTAAGTGCGGTATCTTTTCTCATTAGAGTCACATGTTTGACTTGTTTAAGAAATTAGGAATCATGAATCAGCGCTACATTGTAGAAATTACTAAAATAGATACCAGCACTCTGCAGTTAGAGCGCTTAGCACGACGCTTAAAAACAAGTCCTGAGAAGCTCAAACGCTTAGTCAAAGTTGTACCAGGTCCTGCCACCAAAGCCATTAGTGAAGCAGAAGCTCAAGTCATCTGTCGCTACTTTAACGAAGCCGGATTACACGCTCGAGTTATTAGTGCTAGCCAAGCTGTAAAAACAGCTGTTGTAGTGAATCAGGCTAAACCTCATGCAGCTAGTGTTAACCCTAATGAAGCTTTTACACCTATTGAACCCGATGAGATTCGTAAGTTATTTGGCTCGCAAGAGCCTGTCGTTAAGCTTGCTAGCGAACCTCAGCCAGCAGCTAGACCAGCTCGTGAAGGACGCTCGAGTCGCTCGGCTAGTAGTTTGCCTATTTTTGAGATTGACCCTGCTAAGACACTGCCGCCACCCAAGCAAGTTGAGGGTTTAAATACGCAAGCACGTGAGTCTCTTAGTGAACCGAAGAAGCGCTTTAGCTTAAGGCAGAAACTGCGTTTGGCGTTGCTTGTTCCTATTCTTATTACTAGCATGGGTGTGCTTGCTGTGGCAGGTTTAAGCATGTGGCAAAACATGCAAGCGCAAAGCTTAGAAGTTGCGCTTCTTAGTACTAAGAGTAGTGCTGCTACGCTTAGTCGAAGTATTGAAGGTAATGGGGATATTAGTCAGTTTAGAAACCTGCCCTCACCTGTTCCTGAGCAAAACCAAGTAACTATTGAGGCTGTGGTGAGTAGTAATATTAGTGCGCAAGCTTTTGCAGCTTGGCCACCTGACTTATCACTAAGTAACACCTTAAATTCACTTATTCAGGAACAAGCTGCTCTGGTCGTTGCTACAGGTACAGCAAGTCAAACTAAGTTAACGCAAAGTCGTAATCCGTTTGCTTCACAGTTAATCATGACTAGTCAAGCACTCGAGCATGGTAGTGCGATTGTGGGTAGTGTGACAACTATTTATAGTTATGCGCCTATGATTGCTTACTGGCAGTCTTTGTTTGCGCGTACAGCGTTACTGAGTTTATTGCCCATTGCGCTTGCGCTTCTTGTGGGTTGGTTTAGTCTTAATGCTATTAGTAAAACACTGCTTGATTTAATTCAGCATGCTGAGGCGCTTAGTAAAGGCAAGTTGTCTAATAGTATTCAGATTAAGCGTAATGATGAGCTTAAAGATTTAGGTACTTCTTTGGAGCGTTTAAGGGTGAGTACCAAAACGTCTTTAGAGAAGCTGCGTGAACGCCGTGAGCGTGGTTTTTAAAAGAGTATTTAGTGTGTTCCGCGATTTTACGAAACAGATTGTGAGCTAGAAGCGTAAGCAAAAATGAGCTAAATAATTCTGAATATTTTCAGGCATCTTATTTTGTGTCTTGTTCAGTCTGCTAGTTCAGATAAAATCTTACTACTACTCTCTAGCGTTCTATGAACAGGGCAACGATCAGCTATTTCAAGCATGCGTTGACGCTGCTCAGCACTCAACTCACCCTCAAGATGAATCACTCGAGTGAATTGATCTATTTTGCTGTTTGTTTCGCAAGTTTCGCAGTCTTCTTGATGTACTTTTGCATGCCGCACTTCTGTTGTTACGTTATCTAGCTTTATTTTTTTTCGATCTGCGTACATTCTTAAGGTCATTGAGGTGCAGGTAGCTAAGGCAGATGCCAGCAGGTCGTAGGGGGTTGGGCCTAAGTTTGTTCCGCCTACACTTAGGGGTTCATCGGCAGTTATGGCAAAACCATTGGCCAGAATATCTGTCTTGAAGCCTTGTTCAGTTCTAGCAACCACTCTATTATCTTTTATGTTTTCTTGCCAGGCTGGCGTTGCAGCAAAATCTAAGTAGCTTGCTGCCCATGCCGAAATAACATGACCGACATAACGTGAGTCTTTTTCTTGGCTAAGCAAATGATCTGCATTATTTAGAGATACAAAGCTTTTAGGGTGCTTAGCTGCTTTAAAAAGCATCTGAGCATTTTCTATACCCACTGTGTTATCTATAGGTGAGTGAAAAATAATAAGGGCACGCTTTAAGGTCGCAACATGCTCAGCTAAACTGTTATTGGCAAGGTCTTCTAAAAATTGCTTCTTAATTTTAAAGCTACGCCCACCAATCTTTACATTGGCTTCTCCGAGTGCTTCAATATCAGCTTTATTTTCAGCAATAAGATGCGTAACATGTTCAGGGTCAGCGGGCGCGCCAATCGTAGCAACCGCTTTTACAGACTCGAGCTTTGCTGCTGCCATGAGTACGGCTGCGCCTCCTAAGGAGTGTCCTATTAGAAGTTGGGGGGCTGCGTAGTTTTCTTCTAGAAACTGTGCTGCTTGAATAAGGTCATTTACATTTGATGAAAAGTTGGTATCTGAAAAATCACCTTGGCTTTCCCCTAAGCCTGTAAAGTCAAACCTGAGTACAGCTATGCCTTCTTGGTTGAGAGTGCGGCTAATATTCTGAACAGCTTTTAGGTCTTTTGAGCAGGTAAAACAATGTGCAAAGAGTGCGTATGCTAACACTTCGCCATCTACGGGTAAATCTAAGCGTGCTTTTAGGTCATGGCCTTCTGCGCTTTTAAAAGCTATTTTGTTTGATGGCATGATTGCCTCCGTTTAGTAAAAGTCTAAAGTGTATCGTTACTTAAGGTCTGTCTAATATAGAACCAAAAGCTGGCCTTAGGTTAAAAGCTTGGCTTTAAAAAAGATAGCGCCTTGTAAGCTTTCATTTGGCGCTAAAACTTTAACGCCATGCCCATCAAAGCCTTTTGCCATAAGATTAAACCCATCCGTTGCGTTGGTCACAGGCTCTAACGCCAATGAGCCATCTTCATGCGTAAATGCAATTAGGTGCCTGAATAAAGGGTCAGCATAAATATCTAAAGATGCTTTCTCAGGCCACGTTAACCTTAGTGCCTGCCAGTCTCTATACAAATGATTCAAACTGGTATTAGCCACAACTCTAGGCGAACTAAAATCATATTCAGCACTAGGTTTTACAAGATTACCTGTAGGAACCGTTTGTTCATCTACTTCATAAAGCGCATCTGCCTTAAATGCCAGCAGCGCCTCACTCGAGCCTGCCAAACTTCTATTAAAATACGGGTGAATGCCAAACCCAGCAGGCATGTGTTTATCAGCTACATTGGTCAGAACAAAGCTTGTTACAAACAAATCTTCTTGCAGTTCGTAACGCACGCTCATAGTAAAAGGAAACGGAAAATTAAAATCATTAAACACTCGACTGTCTATTTCTAAGTCTAGTTGTTTGGCTGTCTTAAAGGCTAATTTCCAAGGGCGTCCACGCACATCCCCATGTTGTGTATTACCGTCAGCAGAGCTTGCTTTAAGCTGATAAGTTTGCCCTAAAAACGAAAATTTAGCTTGCTTAATGCGGTTAGAAAAAGGCGCTAGCGTAAAACTAGCAAATGGTGACGGTTTGCCTGCTTTAATAGCTTCAGTTGGGGTTTCACGAAGAACAGGCTGCCAAACGCCTGCTAAGTTAAGTTCTAAACTAGCAATACTAGCACCCACGCTAGGCGCAACGCCTAAACGCCAAACATCATTTTCAATATACTCGAGCATGTTTAAAGCATACCTGTTTTTATGAGTTTGCTTACGTAAGACTTTTTATGAGCTAAGAACTAGTAATACCAAAGTGCCGATTTAATGTCACAATAGTGACTTAAATCCGCTCGTGAGAGCGTACCCTCAAACAGATTGATACTATGACATTATTCAAGCAAATTGGTATAAGAAGCAATGAGTAGTGAGCAATGAGTTTAGATTGGCTCATCTTCACTATCTTTCACCTGCTACTTTTTACTCTCTATGACCATCACCATTCCTTAAGACTCAGAT
>CAYGTA010000367.1:0-5084 GCA_964352605.1 uncultured bacterium
GAAAAAAGTCAAGCTTTAGAGCCAACAAGCAAATCTATAGCTGACTTGCTCATAGGTATTGTAGGCTTTGCTAGAGAAAACGGCATAAATGCAGAACTTGCCTTAAGAGACGCCCTACTCGAGCGTGAATAATGCTGACTGAATTAAAAACACATTTAGCTAAGCGTGAACGTGAAGAAATGAGCATTGAAGGCTTTCGAAAGGCTGCTGTGCTGGTACCTATTTTAGAAACCCCAGCAGGACTCGAGCTTTTGTTTACTGTGCGTTCATCTGAACTTAGGTCACATGCGGGGCAAATTGCCTTTCCGGGTGGGCGTTTAGATGAGGGAGAGAGTCTTGTTGAGGCGGCTTGTCGTGAAACGCTTGAAGAGATTGGTGTGAGTGTTTCAGAAGCTGCGGTGCTGGGCTTTTTAGATGACCACCCGTCACCTGCTAAGTATGTGGTTACGCCTGTTGTGGCCGTGTTACCTTGGCCACAACGGTTGCAGCTTAATGAAGCTGAGGTAGAAGAGGTTTTTACCGTGCCACTTGATGACTTACTATTGCTTAAGCCGCGCGCTGAAGAGCGAAGCATGAAGCACTATAAACGCTTGCTACATTTTTATGATTATAAGCAGTACAGTATTTGGGGTTTAACTGCAAATGTTATGAAAAACTTGTTTGAAGCTTGGCAGTTAAAGCATGCTGTTTCTGACCAGTCGTTATCAAATACGCAGTAACTTAATGCTCGCGTTTATCACGAAGTTGAGTAGAAGAAATATCCATACGAAAGGCAGAAGCTGGCACTTCAGCAAACAAATCTTTAAAGTCACTGGGTACCTGAATGTCTTCTAGCGTCAAAAAGCTACCATCGCGCGTGCGACCTGCCACCAAAAAAGAAGCATTATGCTCACGAAGAAACTCAAAGGCAGCCTTAAACTCAGCCTCATCATCATTATAGTACTTAAGATTTACCAAACGCAGCGCTGTGTCAGCACCTACCACAAAAATACTGTTTTTAAATAAGCGCGCCTTATCACTAAACAAAGGCGCTCTACTCAAAATAAGATGATCTAAACCCAAAAACTGCACAGCACGTTTGCGTGCTACGGATAAGTCAATCGCAGCTTTATCTACATTCGTCAGTGACAACTCAAAATAAGCATCTTCAGAAAGCTGAGAAGCAGCCACCTCAGCCAGTGTTGTATGACCTTCATGAACAGGATTAAACGAACCTGACAAAATGGCAATACGATCAGGAACATGCGTCAGTAACTTACCCTGAGGCTCGAGTACGACAAAATCTAGCTCACCTGCTTTTAGTTTTTCTAGTTCAGGTGCAGCTTCAAAGTCACGCTTTAAGACTTCTCCTTTAACAAGTGCTAAGTCGGGCAAGTCAAACACTGCGCAGGCTTCGGCTACTGCGTAAATAATAAGCCAACTCACCAGCTCTTCTTCACCCGCTCGGTCACGCGCACCTTTTTTCAAGACAAGCTCAAAACTACTACTACCCAAAGCATCATGAATAGCAATGGCGACCCTATGATCACCGCGTTTCGGGCGATCCGTTGCAATGCTTGCTGTGCAACCCACTCCAAAGACGGGCGTTTCAGGTTTAGCTAAAACCCTTGCACGTTCAAAAGCATGCTTAGCAAGGGCTTTAGCTACTTTTGGGGAAGTGTAACTTTCAGGTTCAAAGCCTGTTGCTTCAATAAGGGAGCTTTGCACATAACGATCAGTTGCTTCTAGAATGGTTCTAGAAGAGCCACCTACACTATGTAACCAAGCAAGTGACTCGGCACCTGCACCCGCAAAATTCATAACCATCATGTGCGGACTTGCGTGAATAGCTTTAAGAAATGTTGTTAACAAGACAAGAGAGTTTACTTGAGCTCACCTGAAAAATCAATCTGACAAACTTTAATTCGTCTCTAGTCATAGGTTTAGAGATCATAAATAAGCTTTTTAAACGCATTTAGAGAAGCCTAAGTATCTAAATGCTAACCTCAAATGGACATTATTAGATTGGCAGCATTAAAAGAACTTACCTGGCGTAAACGGTAAATCTTTAAGCGCTTTTAAAGCCTCAGCCACAGGCGCATCAAAGCCACGCGCCAAATCAGCCAAAGACGAATCACTCACCCGAACATCAGGCTCGAGTCCTACACTAAAGTCACTACCATCTATACTTTGTAAATTTGCAATCGCTACATAAACAAGGCTGCCGTCAGGCAAATCAAACGTTCTGATTGCTTCTACATTACCTTCGGTGGCTTCACCTACAATGATAGCGCGACCAAAATTTTGTAATACCAAAGGTCCAATTTCACCGGCACTACTGTTTTGCCTAGTGACCAGCACCGCTAAAGAACCATTAAAAGCAACAGCGTTCTCGACACGTTCACTTGCAATTACGCGACCATCTGGCTCAACCAGCGCATTAATACCCTGATCTTCACTACGCCTATAACGCGCTCGCCAAGTCACTTCACCTTCATCAATAGCTTCAGCCCATTCACCTTCAATAAAAGCACCCAAAACCAGCCCCAATTCACCCAAACGCCCGCCAGGATTATCACGCAAATCAAGCACCAAAGCCTCAGCACCCTCAGACTCGAGTTGTCTTATTAAGTCATGCATGTCTTGACCTACGCTGCCACCTTCAAAACTAGGCAAGTAAATGTAGCCTGTGGTTTCGTCAAGCATGCTGCTTTGAGGTTGTGAGCTTAAGGAATCAAAATGAATGGCTTCAGGTGTAAGGTCTAAACGTAAACGACTTTTCTTGCGGGAAACATCGAGTTTAACTTCGCCACTTTCTACTGCGTCTGTTAAAAGCCTATTGCTTGCCATGCTTTTGGTTAAATCTTGACCGTTAATGCTTGTGATGACATCACCACGTTGTAAGCCTGCTGCGGCAGCGGGCGTGTCAGGGTAGACGCGTTCTATAACGATACCTGTGTTACTTAAGTAGCGATGCTGAAAGCCTAAACCTAAACGTCTTGGGTCTTCAAAGGCACCGTTTAAACTAAAGGAGTTGGGCTGACCAACCCATCTTGAGTGATTATCTTGAAGGTCATTAACCATGCGTCTTAATACAGCATCAAAGTCTTCACGTGATTCGGTACTTAGGGCGTCATCTCGAAAGGCATCTCCCCAAGCTTGCCAGTCTCGGTAATCTTCATCCCAATAGTTTTCTTCAAAGGTGTCAACTAAGGCATCAAAAATGCGACTGCGTCCCTGAGGTGTATCCCATAATTCTTGTTGTGACCATGATAAAGGTAGGGCTAGCGCAAGTATGAGTAAGCATAAGCGAATGAACATAATTAATCTTAGAGAACTTAAGGTGAGAAAGTGGTAATAAATAAGACGATTAGCACCACATAAACTTCACAAAGGTATAGCAATGACTTGCAAGTTGATAGTCATGAGGGAAAGTGTACGCTTGCTCATTGCTCATTGCTCATTGCTCATTGCTCACCCTTGCAATAGTGTTAATAGTGCCTGCATAAAAAAACAAAAGCTTTAAGACCTTAATCCTAAAGCTTTTGCAAGGGAGGGAGCAGAGTCTAGTTACTAGCTTGAATGACACCCGCTTCAACAAAAGAAGCTATGTACTGAGCGTAACCTTCAGCTTCTAAATCTTCTACAGGAATAAACCTTAGTGCTGCTGAATTCATGCAGTAGCGTAAGCCTGTAGGGGCAGGACCATCATTAAAAACATGACCAAGATGAGAATCTGCATGTAAAGAGCGAATTTCAGTGCGCTTAACAAATAATTTGCGATCTACTTTTTCAACCATATTGCTAGCCTCTAAAGGCTGCCAAAAGGATGGCCAACCTGTACCACTCTTGTACTTGTGCAAGCTAGAAAAAAGCGGCTCACCTGAAACAATATCTACATAGATGCCTGCTTCGGTGTTATCCCAGTAAGTGTTATCAAAAGGACGCTCAGTACCGTCCTGCTGAGTAACTTTGTACTGAAGCTCGGTGAGGCTTGCTTTGAGTTCAGTGTCGCTAGGTTTAGTCCATGTATCAGCATTAAAGCCTTGAGCAAAACTTAAACCTAGTACTAAAGCGCTTAAAATAAGAAAATATTTCATGTTTATTCCTTTCAAGAATAGGTCAGTGAATCTGCCTTACCCTTAAGATAATGCCAGAAAAGGTTCACAAAAGATAAACAAAGCTACAAAGCGAACCAAAATAAAGCAACCTAAGCGGCAAAAACTGAATGAATTACCTGTTTTTGCCGCTTAGTTCTTACAATCTAAGTACACTTTAGTCTGCTACCATGCCTCATGGAAAATGCTTTTATTCTTTCACCTTATTACATTGATAAACCCGTTGACGCTCTAAAGCGATTTGCCCAGCCTGACTGGCAACTAAATAGCGTTGAGTTAACAGGCGACGATGCCCAAGCAAAAGCAAGCTGCGCGCATAAAGGCTTAGCTGACAAAGTTGAAGCAGCCTTAAAAGCAGGCAAACGACCCATAAGCATAGCAGGAGATTGCTGCGCCACCATCCCCGTTATGGCTGGTTTACAACGCGCAGGTCTAAGCCCAACATTCTTATGGTTAGATTCACACGGTGACTTTAATACTTGGGAAACAAGCCCAAGTGGCTTTTTAGGCGGCATGCCCCTCGCCATGATTGCAGGGCTCGGCGAACTCCGCATGAATGACGCGGTAGGCCTAAAACCTATACCCCAAGAAAACATCATACTGGCAGACGGACGAGATTTAGATAAAGGCGAGCGCATCCTAGTAGAAAACTCGAGTATTACCCACATAGAGAGTTTTAAGGCCATTAAGCAGCATGACTTTAAAGGACCTGTTTACATTCATTTTGATGTAGATGTCTTGCATTTAGAAGACATACCTGCTGTCAATTACCCTGCCAAAGGTGGCCCAAGAGCAGCAGAAGTAGCAGACGTGTTTAAATTTTTAAAAGAAAATGTTGAAATCATTGCTTTATCTAGCACCATCGGCGTCTGGAGTGAAGAAGGAGACCAAGCAAAAAAATGCGATAAGGTCGCTTGGGACTTACTCGAGCTTCTCTTCTAAATGCTGACTAGCTGACACGCTGACACGCTGACACGCTGCTATGCT
>CAYGTA010000368.1:0-5077 GCA_964352605.1 uncultured bacterium
CGGAACTCCAAGATCGCGTTTACTTTATTAATAAAGTAAACGGAAATAGTATTAATAGTTTTTTGCCCTAGCATTCGGACTAAATTATGCTTAGACACTTAGTTTTAGTGGTCAAACGAGTGCTTACAGTATCAAACCATTCGTGAAAATACGATTTGGTACACTGTTTGACCGCAGCATTTCAGAAAAATCTTTAAAGTTAAAAGCATGAAAAAACGACTAGGGTTATCTTTAATAATAATTACCGGCTTAGGACTCTTAGCTTTTCAAGCCTTCCGAAACCCAATTGGAGCAGTACTAGCTCAAAACTTGCCTTCAGCAGCTCGAGCTATTGGGGTTGACGCATCTAAGGCTAGTATCCCGATTGATGACATTTTGAGTGGTGGGCCACCTCCGCAGGGCATTCCTGCTTTAGGTTTCTTAGGTGACTGGCAAAATGCAGCTGGACCTTCTCCAGAACCTATATTTATTTCTCAAGAAGAAGCAACACAATGGCTTAAAGAAGATGAGCCTGTTATTGCGTTTACGGCTAACGGAGAAGCTAAAGCTTACCCACTACAAATTCTTACTTGGCATGAAATTGTTAACGACACTGTAGGTGGTCAGCCTGTTGCAGTTACGTTTTGTCCGCTTTGCAATAGCGCATTGGCGTTTGATAGACGTATTCCTTTAACAAGTCAAACTGAGCAGGAAGTCACTAGCTTAAACAGTGCTGCTCAATTTATGGACTTACCCGCTGACTTTCTAGAAGCTTACGCCCTGCAAGAAGGTAGTGATACAGCCGTTCAATCAGGTTTAGAGGTAAGTTTTGGCGTGTCTGGCATGCTTTACAACTCAAACATGCTGATGTTTGACACGCACACCAGTACCCTTTACTCTCAGCTACTTGGTACAGGAAGCGTGGGTACTTTGAGCAATACAAACTTACTACGCTTACCTGCTCAAATTGTTAGTTTTGCTGAGTTTCGTGCAGCCTTTCCAGATGCGCCTGTCTTATCTAGAGATACAGGCTTTAGTCGCAGGTACGGCTCAAATCCTTATGTTGGCTATGATGACATTGGCAGCCCTGCCTTTTTATTCAACGGCATTACAGACGGTCGCCTAAGCGCCAAAGAACGCATTGTTAGTGTTGAAATATTAAGTGAAAGTGCAGCTTACCCATTTACCCTCTTAGAACAACAAAGCGTTATTAATGACAACATAGCAAACCAAGCCATAACGGTCTTTTGGCAGCAAGGTACAGCAAGCGCACTAGACGGATCTTCCATAGCAGGCAGTAAAGATGTCGGTGCCGTAGGTGTATTTAGTCGCAACTTAAACGGCCAAACACTCGAGTTTAGCTGGAATGGTGAAAGTTTTATAGATGAGCAAAGTAATAGTACTTGGAATTTACTAGGTCAAGCTACCTCTGGTGAATTAGCTGGCAGCAGCTTGGAACCCATCGTGCATGATAATACCTTATGGTTTGCTTGGGCAGCCTTCAAACCCGAAACTCGAGTTTATTTGGGTGATTAGTGCAAGTTTCACTCGTGATGTTTTGCAAGAATAGTGATAGCTTAAGTTCTTAAGAATATATTAATAAAGGCCACGTTCCCTTTCATAAGGTAATGCTAAACTTATCCTTACTTTGTTTTATAGGGTCTTTATTAGCTGTATTTGCCCCAGTGAACAAGCACGGAGGTACCATGAAGAAAAACCTAATTATTAGCAGTGTATTTGCTATTACTCTGCTCATTGGCATTGTTTATGCGCAGCTTTCCAGAAATAGTGTAGACACATTCTTAGCAAGCCCTTCAGGGCAGGCTTTTATGGAAACTTTCGGGGCTCTCCAAAGTGACTATCTTGATGATATTGATAATGAAGTTATCATTAAAGGTGCTATAGAAGGCATGTTAGAAGCACTTGATGACCCTTATACAAATTATTTAGAGCCAAAGTCAGCTGATCGTGAGCGTGAAGATCGCTCTGGTAGCTTTGGTGGTATAGGTGCGACCCTTTCAGCAAGAAATCGTAAAGATAACACGCTTATTGAAATTATTAATGTCTACAAGGGTAGTCCTGCTGATAATGGTGGTATAGAACGTGGTGACATTTTCATTGAAGTAGATGGCACTAATGTCGAGGAAATGGAAATTAATGACGTTGTTGATTTGGTCCGTGGTCCAGAAGGCTCAATCGTAAACCTAAAAATGCAACGTGCTGGCGAAGATGATCTTGTTGAATTTAATATTGTTCGTGGCACTATCGAAATCATTTCTGTTGAATCAACTCTTTTAGAGAACAATGTAGGTTACTTAAGCATTAGTACTTTTGCAAATCAAAGGGTTTTTGATCAACTCACTGAGCAGCTAGACGCTTTACAAGCTCAAGGTGCAACGTCACTCATTCTTGACTTAAGAGATAATGGTGGGGGTTTGTTAAACCAAGGTATTTTGGTAGCAGATGAATTTTTAAGTGAAGGCGATATTGTGTTTCAGCGTGCTCGTGGCGTAACTCAAAGGCTTGCCTCTGCTGATCCTGCTTATTTTGACTTACCTATGGTTGTACTTGTTAACCAAAATTCAGCTTCAGCCTCTGAAATTGTGGCAGGTGCACTGCAAGATAATGGTCGCGCCTTAGTCATAGGTGAAGAAACCTTTGGTAAAGGTGTAGGTCAAACGGTTAGCCCATTAAGTAATGGTGGTCAGCTTGTACTCCTTAACTTTGAATGGCTCACGCCTAATAGGCAAAGTATTAACAAAGAAGGCGTCACGCCAGATATTCAAGCCATAGATACGCGTCGTCCTAATTTTATTAATCTAGAAGGTGAAGGCGCAGAGCCTGGTCAAGAAATAGAAATTATTGTAGATGGTGTATCTGCAGGTAAAGCAACTATCAATGAAGACGGTAGCTTTGACTTCTTTCAGGCTATAGAGCGACCCGAGTCAAGTTCTGTTCAGGGTGAAGCACTAGTTGATTTAGCAAGTGATTCAGCTCTTAAGACTGCTTATGATACGGTGCTTTCAATTTCAGCTTCTAACTAATTCGTTTAAATTTACTAAAGAATGAGGGTGTAACACCCTCATTCTTTTTTCTTGCTCTTTTCTGTCTTATTACCGTCACTCTATTTATCAAATTACTAAACGAATGGTCAGTATGAATATTGTTTGTCTGTACGCCTGCACTCAAGACTTCATACAATGCAAATAACAGTCATAAATTACACGGATGCTTATGAACAATAGACGGCCTAGATATCGTTGTATTTATAGGCTAGCTTAGAAGCAGGTCTTGTAACACCTGCCCGTCGCCGATTTTTAGAGCCTTATCTCAAAAGCTTAAAGACTGCTTTGATTTAAGTTCTAAGTTACTTGTATAGCAGGTTTACAACTAATCGCATTTCCAGAAAAGGTTTCACCAAAAAGGCTTTTGACTTTGGCTCCTTTATTAAGGGAGCTGTCCCTTTGGGACTGTTCCGACCATCGGGAGAAGCTTTTAGGGGATTAAGAATGAGTACGCAAAGTTAATGCTGCAATAGTTATTGGAAAAGCAACCAAGAATGAAGCTTTGATTTTTACTTCTATAGGTTGTGTAATATAGCAGTTTTCATCTTTAACACAGCATCGACTTAGCCTATGGGTTTTTACTCAGCTAGTTCGACAATTAAAACGCTTGCATTGTTTTAATTGCAAAAGGCTATAGAATTCAGATAGTTTAGGTTCAGTAATTCAGATACCTTTAGTTTGTTCAGTGGTCGCACGAATGCTTTGATGGTGCAAGCATTCGTGGAAACGCTAAATGTTACTCAGTATTACAAAAAAGTATAAAGGGCTGGCTTTTTAAAAAAGCCAGCCCTTTATACCAAAACTCAACATTTAAGGAAGTAGATCACCTATGCGTAAGCCAAGCTCTAAAGCACCTAAATCAGGTGCTGAGCCAGCATAAGGAATATTTATTTTTCTTCCTCTATCTATAGCAGGGCTACCATTAGGTAAAGCCAAAAAGTTAGCTGAGTTAGGGTCGGTACTTAAGAAATTAGGATTATTAACACCTAGATTCCAACTATTGTTTTGCTCAACAGTGTCATCAAACATGCCTACACTGCCGTTGAAAGATAAGTTGTTTCTCCAAGTATTATCATTAGAAGTTCTAGAGCTTTCAAAGTTATGACGACCGTTACCCCAAGCTGTATTATTTTCAATTAAGTTACCGCCACCTAGGTTTGTGTCAAAGCCACCAAGACGGTTATTGTAAGAGATATTTCTACGAATAATCCCGTTGGAATCAGGCTGCTGTCCCCCCATTTTAAAGCCGTTACCGTCACCACCATTATAGCCGTTATTACGTGAAACATTACCAAATAAGATAGTGCGCTTACCTCGCCATGTATCAAAGCCATCATCTGAATTATGATCAGCGAGGTTATACCAAAACTCATTATCGTTACTGTTGCCACCTACACCTATCGAACCAAAACCATCACTATCATCACCACCATGATTATCTTTAGCGGTAGAGTAAGCCACTATGTTTCTAGAGCCACCATAAATTTGAAAGCCACTCATAAAGCAGTTATTAAAGACCATGTTTACAAAAACATTATTATCTGCACCACTATGCATAAATACGCACTGCTGTGGGCTTTTGTAAATCTCCATATTTCGCATGGTTATGTAATCAGCGCCATCAAACCAGACACGCTGACTGTCTCTACCAGCACGCCTATTAGACCAGTCAATAATTGCCCATTCACCAGGGTAAGACATAATAGTAATGCGAGCATTTGCATTGCCTGAACGAGTAAAGCGCACCTCTTCATTAAAGTAACGCCCACCACGAACATAAATGACATCCCCCGCTCGAGCTGCCGCTATGGCCCTACTTATATTTCTAAAAGGGCTTGACGCGCTTCTGCCATTGTTAGAGTTTGAGCCACTGGTTGAAACAAAGTAAGTTGCTCTTGCTGGTACAGCTGGGAGGTTTGGGCGTGGCAGTAAGTTAGAATTAGGCGTAGGTTCTGGTTCGGGTTCTGGCTCAGGCTGTGGTTCTGGTTCGGGTTCAGGCTGAGGGGTCGGAGTAGGTTCTGGCTCAGGTTGCG
>CAYGTA010000369.1:0-5075 GCA_964352605.1 uncultured bacterium
ATCTGACATTATGTTCCCCTTTCAGGAGTTGTGAAAATTAAACAATAAAGAGTAGCTCGAGTTTTAAGCTGCGATTTTTTCGAGAATCCACTCGTAGCCTTTTTCGTCTAGTTTCATGGCTAGCTCTTTAGGGCCTGTTTCGACAATTTTTCCTTTGACCATAATGTGAACGGTGTCAGGTACGATGTAGTTTAGTAGGCGTTGGTAGTGCGTTATGACAAGTGCGCCAAATTCAGGGCCTCTTGCTGCATTTACACCTTGAGATACTATTTTTAGGGCGTCAACATCTAGACCGGAATCTGTTTCATCTAAGATTGCGTAACGTGGTTCTAAGACTAAGAGTTGTAATATTTCGCTGCGTTTTTTCTCGCCACCACTAAAGCCTTCGTGTAGGTTGCGCTCAATAATGGAGTCATCCCAGTTGAGTTCTTTAACTGCTGCTTGAAGTTTGTTGTAGAACTCCATAACGCCAATTTCATCATCTTCTTCACGGCGTGCATTTAAGGCTAAACGTAAAAAGTTAGCGATTGATACACCTGGTACTTCTACCGGGTATTGAAAAGCTAGGTAAAGACCAGCAATGGCGCGCTCGTCAGGTTCCATTTCTAGTACACTGACACCGTCAACTAAAATATCACCTTCGGTAATTTCGTAGCTAGGGTCACCTGCGATAATTTTGGCTAAAGTGCTTTTGCCTGAACCGTTTGGGCCCATAAGTGCATGTACTTCGCCTTTGGGAATAATGAGGTCAACGCCTCTTAAAATCTCTTCGCCATCAACGACTCGAGCATGCAAGTTTTTAATTTCTAATCTGTTTTCGCTCATGTTTCACCTCAGGTTTGGGGTCATACTCGTTTGATTTATAAATGCCTTTTGATACTTTGCATCCGAATCTGGCAGCGTTTGTTTAGCTAGCTTCGGGGTTTGGCATTGTTAAATCAAGTAGTATAAAAACGATGAATCCTTTTTCGGATTCATTCCGATTTTAAGTATACACTGACAAAAGCTTAATGTCGAGTAATATACTCGGATATAAACTTAACTGAGATAAAGAAAAAAAACAATGACGCTGACTATAATCTTAAGGTGCTTTTCGTGCTGCGCCATTCAAGTTAATTGATAGAGTAGAGAGGTGGACCCTTTTGCTTTAAATGCTGCACTATGGTTCCGATACTTCTTTTTCATACTTCGCTCCTTTTAAAAGCTTATCAAGCTTTCCAATTAGAGCTGTCCCGTTTTTGGGTTCCACTTCTTTGGGGCTGTTCCGACCAAGGGGAGAAACTCTTAAAAGATTAAGAAAGAGAGCAAAAAGTGAAGGGTGCAATAATCATTGGAATTACAAAAAAGTATTAGGAACGGCTTATGTGTATTGATTTCAAACTGTTTTTTACTTTTTAGTTAGTAGAAAACCAAATAAATATTGCCTTTTTAGAATGTAAGAAAAACGCTACTTACCGCGTTTAAGCCAGGAAAACAAACCCTTGGATTTCTCATTACTCGGCGCTTTATTTTTAGATTCTTTAGCAACAGGTTCAGAAACCTTAGAAACTCGAGCTGAACGACCTGTTATAAGATCCGTTTTGGATTGACTTAACGCTTCAAAAGTGCGAATAAACTCACCAACCGAAGCAAAACGCTTTGTTTGGTCTCGAGACATGGCTTTTGCAACTACTTGACTTAAGTCATGATCAACATCACTACGCTGATACTTTAAGTTAACAGGCACACTGGTTAAGTGCTGCAACATTAACTCATCATAACTATTACCGTTAAAAGGACGCTCACCTGCAAAAACCTCATAAGCCAAAACACCTAAACTGTAAACATCACTTTGTGCACTAGGAGGCTTACCTTCAAAAATTTCAGGCGCCATGTAAAAGGCTGTACCAACACGCTCAGCTGTGCGCTCCGTCATAAAAAGACCCGTACCAAAATCAGCTAGTTTTGCCTGACCATCACCTGTCAGCATGACATTAGCAGGCTTAACATCACGATGAAGCACCTGCTTACTATGACTAAACTCGAGTCCTCGGGCAACCTCTAAAATGAGTCTTGTTGCTTCAGCGTAAGATAACTTTGTGGTTTTGGTTAGAAGCTCATCAAGCGTGCCACCAGAGCAATACTCTAGGCAAAGAAAAGCTTTTTCACCTGTCGGAAAGCCCTCTAGGGCTTTAATGACATTAGCGCTACGCCATGAATCACCATTTAGACTCAAGGTAATCTGAACTTCGTTTTCAAACATGCGCCACAAAATGGGTCTATGTTGTAACTCGGGTTTAGGTAGCTTTAAAGCAACTTCACCAAAGCGTTTGTGCTTTGCTAAATAAACAACAGAGGTTTGACCTGAGCCAAGCGTGCTAACTAACTCATAATCAGGTGGAATGTAAGTAGGAGACGGCTGATTCATGAAAGCTGTCAGTTAAGACGAAATACCTCAGCTGGAGCGAGAACAATACAGTGACTATCTGTTTCCGCTGCTACTGCTTCTTGAAAAGCTTTAGCATCTTGCTTTATAAAACCAAAAGTATCGTAATGAATAGGTACCACTGTTTTGGGTCTAATGAGCTTAACGGCTTCTAAAGCATCCTCAGGACCCATCGTAAAGTTATCACCAATAGGTAAAAAAGCCAGATCAATACCTAGCTTGCCAATAAGACTCATATCACCAAACAAAGCAGTATCACCAGCATGATAAATACGTTTACCCTCAGCTTCAATAACCATACCCATAGGCATGCCACCATAACTACCATCAGGAAAAGAACTCGAGTGCCATGCAGGGGTAAATTTGACCTTACCAAAGGAAAAGTTTGCTTGCCCTCCTATATTCATAGGATGCCCATCAAGAGCCTTATTTTGGTAATAGCTAACAATTTCTGCTGTTGAAATAATCTTGCTACCACAGCGTTTGGCAATAGCTTCTGTGTCACCAACATGATCACCATGAGCATGGCTTAACAAAATATGAGACGGGTTAAAACTATTTGCCTCGAGCGTGCAAAGAGGATTGTCTGTAATAAAGGGATCAATCAAAATGCTTTCTTTTTGAAAGTTGATTTCTACAGCTGAATGCCCCAAAAACTTTAATTCCACAAAACCCTCCTACTTAAGGTTTTAGTTTAGCATGAAGAGGAGCTTTTATAAGGATTAGGATTTTACTTTTCGAGCTAAGCTTTATTCATTAAACAAAGCAATGTGAGATTTCACCCAAGTGCAAAGAGACTTGTTAAGATGAGGTATAATGAAAAAAAATATCTTAATACTCATCTTAAGCCTCATACTCACAAGTGGTTTTGTTAGCTTTGCTCAAGGTGATGATGTCCTTTTAGACGAAGAAACACAAACCTTAAGCTACATCATTGATTATGACAGACTTGCCATTAATGCAGATGCCAGAGAATGCCCACAAGAAAGCTTCGAAAGTGGGCTTTTGCACGGCGTATTAAGGCACCTCTTTTTGTTTATGCCTTTCGAAGCAAGCTACTACGATAATGTTGAAACCCTTGAAGTTATAGTCACTCAAGAAGATCAAAATGTGCTCTACGCAACCGCAGCTCTAGAAGAAATTAAAACAACCAACAAACGTTTTCGTGTGTTCATGAATAGTTTTGCTTCTCCCAGAGCAGGTTTTTGTTTCTCAATAGGAAGTAATACTTTAGAACTTTGGATCAATACATTAACAGCCAGACAAGGTCTGATAGCTTATAACCCAAGCCTTTTTAGTACAAACATACCTGGGGGCATAAGTTTTGCCGAGCTAGAAGCTAGTCAAGAAGCCAGTGAAACAACTGACACTGTTGTATCAGTACCCAATGTAGCTAACGAAGCAGCCAACCCAAGTGAAGCCCAAGAAGATACGCTTGAAGCAACAGCGCAAGAAGATACACTTAACCCGGCCAATATGGAGATTGTTGAAGAAGACAGAGACCCAGCCTTAGCTACAGCATCAACCACAAACTACACACCCCTAAGCTACCTAAGCGAACGACCAAGACGAAATTTTGATCAAGCAGAAAGCATACTCGAGCTTAACAAAGACTATGCGGCAATTATTACGACAACAAAGGGTGAAGTTTTCCTTGATTTGTTTGAAGATATTGCGCCGAATACCGTAAATAATTTTGTGTTCTTGTCGCGTAACAAATACTATGAAGATGTAGCGTTTTTTCGAGTTCTTGAAGATTTTATGGCACAAACCGGTGACCCGACAGGCTCTGGTTTGGGTGGACCTGGCTATGAAATTCAAGATGAGATTGTAGAAGGCATTGGTCACAGTGCGGCTGGTATTGTTTCTATGGCAAGTGCAGGCCCTAATACGGCAGGGTCTCAGTTTTTTGTGACCTTTGAAGCAACCCCTTGGTTAGACGGAAATTATACCATCTTTGGTGCTGTGCTAGAGGGCTTAGAAGTTTTTGAAGCGCTACAACTGTCTGACCCTTCAGCACCTTTGGCAGTTGCAACTACGGATACGACACTGGGTCTTTTAGCACTGCAAGGTATAACGCTAGAAGGCAGTGAAAGTTTTACCTTTGACAGCTACTTAATTCAAGAACTCGGATTGTTACCTCCTGCAAATCAACGCTTAAGCATTGATGGTTACGATTTTATGGTGTTTATAGACCCCGAATCAAATGGACGATTTGTATCGTTTTGGCCTCAATCAGACAAAATTTTAAGTGTGACGATTGTTGAAAGAGATAAGTAGATTCTAGAAAAGACATTCAGAATCTTAAAACATAAGGCATTGAAACTGCCGAACTTGTAAAATTAAAAAAGTTAAATAAAGCCTGCTTAGTTTATAGCTATTAAGACAGGTTTTATTCTTTAGCATTTCCACGAATGGTCTGATGATCCAACCATTCGTGCGACTCGGGGGAGTAAAAACAAACCAACTCAGCCAAGGGTGCAATGTTTCATGGAACTGCAACTTATATAGCAGCTTTCAAGTAAAACACTAGATCAACTTAGTACATCTGTTTTTACTCACCTAGTTCAGCATTTAAAACTAGCTAAGCGTTTGAAATGCAAAAGGCTATAGCAAGCTAATAATTTGCAATATTTCTCCGAATGGTTTC
>CAYGTA010000370.1:0-5064 GCA_964352605.1 uncultured bacterium
TGCTAAGCTTGTTCAGATTTATTTCCAAAATCATCTGAAAGTTTAGAACTAATACATAAGCTAAATTATAAATGTCGCACTGCTTTATAATTCCGACCTTGCCGACGTAGTCGAAACAGCTTTGGGGAGTACGCTCTGACTCACTCAGTCTTATGACACGATTAAATCAGTTTAGTATCATAATCGTTATCAGATTCTTCCTGCACACCATGCAAAAAAGCTCGAGTACAAACTCGAGCTTTTCTTGTTTTTTGTGAGCTTTAGACGAGGCTTGCGTTTAGCGTTATTTCTTTTACACTAGCGAGTGCTTTTGATACAGGGCAGCCTTCTTTAGCTTTCTGAGCAAAGCTTTGGAACTCTTCGTCACTTAGGCCTGCTACTTCGGCTTTGCTTACGAGTTCTATTTTGGTTATTTCTGGCCCTGCACCTATGGTTACGGTTGCTGTTGTTGAAATTTTTGTTGGTGGAGTGTTGTTGCCACTGAGTAGGGCAGATAAGAACATAGAGTAGCAGCCTGCGTGGGCAGCGCCGATGAGTTCTTCTGGGTTGGTGCCTTCGCCTGTTTCAAAGCGGGATGCTTTGGTGAACGGGCCTGTGTACTTGCCTTTTGGCAGCGTCATGGTGCCGTTGCCGTTATCTAAATTGCCTTCCCATACTGCTTGTGATGTGGTTGTTGCCATTTTGTCCTCCTTTATAAGTTAGTCTTAGTTATACCAGCTAAAGGCTATTATTTTTGATGTTTGGCTAGGTATTGAATTGTACATTAGCCTTTTTAGGCTGGTGCTACCATGCAGTTAAGGTTTGCAGAAGAGCGTTTTAGGCTCTCTTGAGTTTTTGGAGGTAAATCATGTCTAAAGAAGTTCATCATTTTGATGTCGCTATTATTGGTGGTGGCCCGGCTGGTTTGACATCTGGTATTTACGCAGGTCGTGGTCAGCTTAGTACCGTTATTCTTGAAAAAGGCTTACCGGGCGGGCAGATTGCTCAGACGGAAGAGGTTGAAAACTACCCTGGTTTTCCTGATGTGGTGTCTGGACCAGAGTTATCTCAGCGCATGGTTGCTCAGGCTGAAAAGTTTGGTGCCAAAATAGTTATGGAAGAAGTACTGGGTTTAGATAAGACAGCTGAGGGCTTTGTGGTACATGGTTATGACGCTGATTACCATGCCAAAGCAGTTATTATTGCAACGGGTGCAAATCCTCGTAGGCTGGGTGTTCCAGGCGAAGATGAATTTTACGGCCGTGGCGTATCTACCTGTGCGACCTGTGATGGTTTTTTCTATAGAGGCAAAGAAGTCATTGTTGTGGGTGGTGGTGACGCAGCGGTTGAAGAAGGTCTTTTCTTAACGAAGTTTGCTGATAAAGTCACGGTTGTTCATAGACGTGAAGAGCTTCGGGCTAACAAAGAAGCTCAGAAGCGTGCCTTTGCGAACCCTAAAATGCACTGGGTTTGGAATACCGTTGTTGAAGAGGTTCTTGGGGCTGACGGTCAAGTGACAGGTGTAAAAGCACGTCATGTTGATACCGGTGAAGAGTCTGTCATGAGTGCAGATGGTGTCTTTATTTATATTGGACATATTCCTAATACGGACTACCTAAACGGTATTGTTACGCTGAACGCTAACGGCTACGTTGATGTTAAAGACGAAATTTTTACTGATGTAACAGGTATTTTTGCTGCCGGAGACGTATCTGATGAGGTCTACAGGCAGCTTTCTACCAGTGTGGGCGCAGGAACAAGAGCCGCTATGGCCGCTGAGCGTTGGTTAGCTGAGCAAGAAAGCCACACTGAAACCCAAGCAGTTGCAGTTTAACGATTTTGAAATTTGTATAAGAAAAGATGATTACGTTGGCGAGCAATAAGCCAATTTTCTCTTAACCATAGCGGGCTGCCAGCTGCAGCCCGCCAGTTTTTTGTCTCGCCATTGCTTTCAACTTCAATACGAATAAAGCCGTTATCATGTTGAGCAAGCCAATCTTCACTGCTTTCTAATTCAGCCTGAATATCTGCATTCGCAGGTAAAAAAAGAGGCTCTATGGGATTTATGAGTATTTCTTGCTGATCTAACCAAATAAGTTCAGGCCCTAAAAGCGTTAGCGTACTATCTGGCTGACCAATCGCTTTTAATAATCTACTTTCCCCTGAAGGACTTGTTTGGTCAACCAGAACCAAAAAAGGTCGCTCACCTAGCCCTGTAAACTCAAACCCCTCAAGTTGACTGACACTAAGACCAAGCTCATCAGAGACCCGCTCGAGTACGTCTTGGCGTTCATCTCTGAGTTGGTTTGAGGTTAATATGGTGTAGCGTTCTGGCCATAGATATTCGCTGTAGACCCTTATGACACTGCCATCTCGTTGGGGTGCGGCGCGCCATGCATCAAATTCTGTTATATCCACTACGCGGTAGTGCGCTTGGCTTACGCCTGTTTTTAATTGACTGCGAAAGGCCACTTCGCCTTGCCAAGGTAGCACTTCAAGTTGGTATTCGCTTGAAAAGTCATTAACCAGATCGGCCTCTAGGGGGGCTAAGTCATTAGGTATGCCTTCTGCAAGCGCTGGTGTAGGGTTGCTATCTAAAATGCCGTTCATAGCGTCAGCAAATTTTGAAGCTGCATTACGGTTAGCAAAACTACCAACCCTAATGCGGTAAACAGGCCCTTCGGGTGTAGGTACACTAATTAAGTAAGAAGGGTAGCCTTCATCGTTAAGGGTTTCCATGAGTTTAAGTGCACTAGGTTCAGTAGAAACAGCAATGACTTGAACAGTGTAAGACACAGCGTTACTGCTCGCTAATAACAGTAGGCCTAAAAGGCAAAAGAAAAAATGTTTTAAGCGAGCTTTCATGCTTCAAAAATCCTTACGTTCAAACAAAATAATAGCAGTTGCAGCAAAAACTGCTGCGTAAAAAGCAATTAATGCAAGCGTAACCGCACTGTTACCCAACGGTGTAACATAAGCATTCAGCTGAGTTGTAAGTAAGTAAGGCTCGAGTGCTGGAAATACAATTAAGAGTTTCATGCAGATGAGCGCTGCTAGGGTGGCTAGTGCGCCACCTGCTGTATTCATGAAGATAACGGTAAAGAGTAAGGCCAGTAAGCTTATAGGTATAAGGCTTAGGGCAGCTATAAAGTATGCGCGTATAAGTTCAGCAAAGGCTGCAGCTGAACTTAAAACCCCTTGACCTAATAAACCACCTACACCTACACCTGTGCCACCTGCAAAGCTACCGTATCCAAAGAAAACGCCCGCTATGAGCGATACAATAAGTAAGAAGGCAAGCAGTACAAAAGGGTAGAGGGCAGCTACTAGAATTTTAGCAAGTAACCACTGAGAACGAGTTACAGGTCTTAGGAGTATGGTGGGTAAGGTACCATGCATAATTTCTAAGCCTAAGAGTTCTGCGCTGCCAACCGCTATAATTAAGGGCAACAAAAACTCCATGCTTGACAGTAAGCTAAGTGCGGGTACTTGAAAGCCAGAGACAATGTAAAAACCGTAAACTGAGAAGATACCGGGGGCATATGCCCATAGTAGCGGGAATAGTATGAGTGCGATTAAACTAAAGCGAAGACTTGTTAAGTAAAATAGTTTTGTAAATTCAATACTGCTGAGTTTAAACATCTGAGTTACCTACGGCTGCCTTTACTTTAGCTTTTAGACTGTTGGCTTGTTTGTTTTCTGTGAGTTGCTCTTCGTAATAAGCTTTTAAGTTAAAAGCGTCAGGGCCAAGCTCTAAAATAGAGACACTTTGACTTAAAAGCGTATGCACCACTTTATTGAGTGCATACGCGTCACTCAGGCTAAAAATAAGATTTTTTGTGCGTATGTTTACATCGGTAATGAAGTCTTGACCGTAGAGCAACTTGTAAGCCTTATCTAAATCACTTACCTTAGCGCGGTAGCGTTCACGTCTTTCAATGAGATTAACCTCATCAATCAGTTGACCTTCCTCCATAATACCTACCTTAGAGCAGTAAGCCAGAACTTCATCTAAGTGATGGGTTGATAAGAGTACTGCTGCACCTTCTTTAGCTGCATTTTGTAAAACCGAATGCACCAAATGCAAACTTAAAGGATCCATGCCGCTAGCAGGCTCATCTAAAATAAGTAATTCGGGTTTGGTTAAAATGGCTGCCGCTACGCCCAAGCGTTGCCGCATACCAAGACTATAAACACCCGCTTTTTTAGCTCGAGCGTCACTTAGGCCAAGCATGTCAAGTACTTCATCTATGCGTTCTTTAGCTACCCCGCCTGCAATTTTAGCGTGTAGTTTTAGGTTAGCTTCACCACTTAAGTAAGGGTAAAAAGCTGCGGGTGCTTCGACAACAGCGCCTAGTTTTTGGCGTACTTTGGGTTTTTCGTGCGGGTCTTCACCAAATAAGCGTACTTGACCTTGCGTTGGAAAGGCTAAGCCGGTTATTAAGCGAATAACAGTTGTTTTGCCTGCGCCGTTAGGGCCTACAAGTGCGTATACCTCACCTGACTTGACGTTTAGGTTTACATTTTTTACGACATCTTTATTGCCGTAGCGTTTGCTTAATGCGGTTGCTTCTATGGATGCGCTCAAGCTACCTCCCACCATCTTGCTTTGCAGGTTTATAGTAACCTGAAACTTGTGCCTTAATGAAATTTTAGCTATGTTTTTATGCCTAATGTAAAATTTCTTAAAGCTCTTATGAAGTTACGCTATAGAAGGTTTGTAACATACTGAATGGGTTTGTCCGGACGCTTCGCTCGGTACTTCGTGACACTCGCTTAAAAGCCTTTAGCCAAGAGACAGTCTTGAACCACAAGAGCGTAGCGACTATGAAGGTCTCAGCAATTAAAGACTAGGGTAGCTTCTCTAGAAGCGAGTCCTATCATGCCTCTGGTTTAAGGCTGATTTGCTCGGGTGAATTTACCTATAAGCAAATTCACCCTAGAGATACTTATACTAAGCTGAATTATAAATGTCGCACTGCTTTATAATTCCGACCTTGCCGACGTAGTCGAGACAGCTTTGGGGAGTGCGCTCTGACTCACTCAGCCAAGGGTGCAATGTTTCTTGGAACTGCAATATAAATA
>CAYGTA010000371.1:0-5062 GCA_964352605.1 uncultured bacterium
AGTATAAGGGTGAAAAGCTACATCGGCTTAGTAAATTTTGACTCGCCTAGCTCGAAGATTAAGACGCTGTAGCCTCTTAATCTTAAAAGGCTATAAACTGTAGCTTTTTGTAATTAAAACCAAACAGCTCGCATATCTCTACCATCGTAGGTTTTACCCTCAACACCCTCTACCATCACATAAACTCGAGCGTCACCTGACATTGATGAATCAATAACCAGATAAGCTTCACCAGCAGCGTTTGTAACACCACCCATAATTGCAATTTCGTACTGACCTGAGGCGCGCTCTAAAAAGCTGCCCATCATCGCACTCGAGCCTACAGCGTAGACAGGGTTAGTTGTTCTGTTTTCTAAACGCCAGCTTACTTCTGCACCTTCAACAGGGTTACCGTTTGCATCTGTAGCTATAACTAAAACGGTCACTTCACCAATGCTGCCGTCATGTAAAAGGGCAGTTAGGCCGGGTGATTTGGCTGCGGTGGCTTCAACACCTTGTACTTCTACAGTGGCAACTTGGGCAAAGCTTATGCTTATAAAAGCTATCACCATGCTGCTTAAAAGACTTACCAGTTTGTATTTCATTTATTCCTCCTTTGAAAGTAAGTGAATGCCTGCGGGTTTAAACCCTAATTTAACGTTGTTTCCTTTGACTAAGTTGGTGAAGCCTTCTCCCGGAATGCTTGCCGAAATGTCACCAACATTGCTTGTAAAACTAAATTCTGTTATGGAACCTAAGTAAGAACTACTTTGTATTTGTGCACTCAGGCCCTCTTGAGCTATAAAGATAGCTTCTGGCCGTACCATTACTGTGACTTGGCCTGCTGCAAGCTCTTGTTTATGCGCAAAACTATAGTCATCTATCGTTACGTTTTCACCGTCATAGTGACCTGATAAAAAGCTGGCTGAGCCAATAAAATCAGCAACAAAGCGATTGGCTGGTTTTGAGTAAAGCTCTAGCGGGCTACCGCGTTGCTCTATACGACCTTTGTTTATAACCACAATTTCGTCACTTATTGCAAGTGCTTCTTCTTGGTCATGCGTTACATAAACACTGGTGATGCCTAGGTCTTGCTGCAAGTCTCTTATTTCTTGCCTAACGCGTTTACGTAACTTAGCATCTAAGTTAGAAAGCGGCTCATCAAAAAGTAAAACTTTGGGCTGCATGACCAGCGCTCGCGCGAGCGCCACTCGTTGTTGTTGACCACCAGATAAAGCGTTTGTTTGGCGATCTTGTAAGCCCTCAAGCCCTACCATAGCTAAGGCTTCAAGCACGCGTTTATTGATTTCTTCTGCGGGGCGCCTAGCGACTTCTAAACCGTAAGCTACATTCTTAAAGACGTTCATGTGCGGAAACAGTGCGTAACTCTGAAAGACCATCGTTACGTCTCGCAAGTTAGCTGGTAAACGCGTCACATCTTCGCCATCAATAAAAAGACTGCCTTCTGTAGCGCGTTCTAAACCCGCAATCATCCTTAGCGTCGTGGTTTTTCCACAACCTGAGGGCCCAAGCAAGGTAAGCAGCGAACCGGGTTCAACATCCATTGAGATCTTATCTACCGCAATGACATCTTTTCCAAAGCGCTTAGTTATGTTTTCTAATCGAATGGGGGCTGCGCTCATACGCCAACTCCTTCATTACCACGACCACGCGTAAAGAGCATAAGCAGTGAAATAACAGCTAACATGCTCACAATAAGCACACTCGCCATAGCCGCTGCACGACCAAGTTGCCCCTGCTCAACCCAGCCAAGCAAAAGTACCGTAGCCAGCATATTACCTGGACTGACCAAGAAGATAACTTGACTAACTGCTGTCATGGCACGCACAAACGCAAAAATAAGACCACCAATTAACGGCACAATAAGTAGCGGCACTAAAATGCGTCTTAAAGTCGTACTCGAGCTTGCCCTTAGGGTAGTTGAGGCTTCTTCTAAGCTAGGGTCTACTTGAGATAAACCTGCTACACCACCTCGAATGGCAACAGGCATGTTTCTAAAGACAAAGGCAACAACAATTACAACCATGCTGCCTGTTAGCAACCACGGGCCGGTATTAAAGGCAAGAATGTACGCCACACCCATAACGGTTCCCGGAATAGCAAATGAGAGCATAGAGCCAAACTCTATAAAAATACGACCAAAGAAGCGTTGACGAACCACCAGGTAAGCAATTAAGAAACCCAGAAATGCTGCTGGCACAGCGCTAATGGCAGCTGTTCTAGCAGTGTAAAGAAAAACAGGCCAGCCTGCTTTCATAAAGTCACGGTAGTGCTGCAAAGTGAGAGTATTGTTTATGCCCCATAGTTGTACAAAAGAACCATAAATAATAGATATGTAGAGTGCCAAAACAATGACTGTCCAGACGCTAAACAAAGCAATCAAAATGACTTCTAGCGTTCTTGGAAGGGGTGAGAAATTACCACTCGAGGGTTTACCTGTTACCGTGACAAACGAAGCGCCCCCTAACCATAGACGTTGGGCAACAAAAATCAGTAAGACGATACTTAGAAGTACAATGCCTAGTACAGCAGCTTCGTTTTGATCAAACCGAGCTGCGTAAGCTGAGAACACTTCGGTAGCTAAGTAAAACCTGTCTCCACCCAAAATAAGCGGATTGCCAAAGTCAGCAAATGACTCAATCATGGTTAACAAAAAAGCATTGGCTAAAGCAGGTCTGAGAAGCGGCCATGTAATGGTGCGAAAGAGCGTCCAGCGACCAGCACCTAAGGTTTGTGAGGCTTCTTCTAAAGCAGGGTCAAGAGACGCTACAGAACCCCGAATGACTAGATAAGCCACGGGGGTAAAAGCAAGAATTTGTGCACCTGCCACACCAATAATGCCAAACAATGCGTTGTTAGATAAGCCAAACAGCCCGTTACTAATCATGCCTTGACGCCCAAACAAAAAAATCATAGCAAAGGCCAAAATAAACGGAGGCGTAATGATAGGTAACAAACTAAGTGCTGATAATGACTTACGCACAAACACAAAACTCGAGCGTTGCCCTAGCATGGCAAACGCTAAGCCAAGTACGGTTACAGAAATAGATACCACGACAGCTAAGAGTAAACTGGTTGCGAGTGCACCACGCGCAAAGAGCATAAGTCCGACCAGATAGCCTATAACTAGACCAAGAAGCAGCCACTTTATGAGATTGCTTGCGGTTCGTTTACGAAATGCGGCCCAAGTAACAGCTAAGGCCGTTATGATGATGGTTGTCCAAGTGATAAGCAAGGTTTCGCTACGCTCAGAGTAGGTATTTTCTATAAATAAAAACCTTGGGCTTGATAAGGTCGACGTGACTTTACTGAAGCTAAACTCACCATTCACAATGACTGCATTTTTAAGCACTGTAAAAAGCGGGTAAAGAATGAACAGAATAATAAATAAGCAAACAAACAAAATGCTTGACGCTACAAACGCGTCACTCTGAATGCGCCCTGACTCACTTAAGCCATAGCCGACGACAGGCACCAAAGCTAGTAAAGCTATAAGTGCGCCCATACCAAAAGGGGTTGCCGTAGCTATAAGCCAGCCTACACCAGAGACAAAGCCAATGCTTGCAATAATGCTTAGCGCTTCACCTCGTTGCGTAATGCGCAAAGGCAAAAAGCTAATAACAAGCGTGGCAACAGCAGCAATTAAGACAAGCCAAACCCAAACACTTGAAAGCGCCCAAGGTCTAAACGCTGCGTCAAACTCTAAGAATTCACGACCAGGTCGACCAAAAGGTAAAAGTAAAAAGCCAAGCACCGCCAAAGCAGAAGGCACAAAGGCCCCACTTGGCTTAAACGCCACTCGAGCTGCTAATGATGAACTAAGTGCCATAAGATAGTAAAGATTGAACTTTTAAAAGTTCAATCTTTACCTTTCTTTTACCTAGGTACGGGAAAAATTTCGTTTGTCCATTTACCAACAATGGCATCACGAACAGCAGGGTCACCAAATGTAGCAAAATCGTAATCAATAAGATTAATGGTGCTTAAGTCAGGTGAATCTGGGTCAACAGCTGTATTGGCATTTGACTGAACCTGAAAAGACTCTCCTTGGCTAGCTGCTAGCGCTTGCGCTTCTGGCGTTAGTGCCCACTCAATAAAGGCAATACCAGCATCACGATTAGGGGCATTAGCAATAAGGCTCAAGCCACCAATTTCAAAGCCAGTACCTTCACAAGGCGCAATATTCGTTACCGGGTAACCTTGCTTTTTGTAAGCAACACCGTCATGTAAAAACTGAATAGCAACAGCAACATCACCACGACCTGACAGCTGACCAACCGCACCACCAGAACGCGTGTACTGAGCTACATTTTGATGAATAGCGCCCAGCATATCCCAAGCTTTTTCTTCACCAAAAACTTGAATGAGCGTAGCAATAATCGTGTAAGACGTACCCGAGGTATTAGGGTTAGGCATAGCCAGTAAACCCTTATAAGCAGGATTTAGTAAATCTTCCCAACAATTAGGTACCGGCGCACCAATACTCTCTAAAACACCTTCATTAACAACAAACCCAATTGCACCCGTATAAAGCGGAACATAAGTTTCACCCACAGCGGCCGTTAAGCTTGGCAACAAGTCACCCCATGAGCTAGGCTTATAAAATTCAGTAACGCCATCATTAAAAGCAACCAAATGCGGGTCACCCGTACCACCAAACCAGACATCAAAAAGCGGATTTGCAGCCTCAGCACGCAACCTAGCCAAAGCCTCACTCGAGCTTAAGCGTGTGAACTCTAAGTCTATGCCTGTTGCTTCTTTAAATGCAGGGCCTAGTGCCTCGCACCATGCTGCTGATGGGCTACAGACTAGATTAACTTGCTGTGCTTGCGTTAAGCCAGTAAATAAAAAAACGGAAACCAATAGGCCAATAACACGTTTCATAAAACGTACCTCCCAGGAGTTTATGTTGCCGTCACAAGAATATAGACGGACGTTTACCGAGGTTTTGAGTATAACGTCTGAGTAATTAAAAAAGCTATAGCTATAAATCTACTAAGAAACATACTCGAGTTAGCATTTCCACGAATGGTCTGATGGTGCAACCATTCGTGCGACCTGG